>JBGUET010000046.1:0-11015 GCA_041821225.1 Sedimentibacter sp. | reverse complement strand
TGAAGTCAAAATTGAACATATGACAGGTAAAGCAGCTATTGAAATTGTAAATAATGGGCAATAAATTAGAAAATTAAATATAAGTAGGACAGAGGGGACTAGCCTAATTGTCCGAAATAAGATAATAGAGGTTATTATGAATAAAATCAATATTGATAAAACATTATACAGTGGGAAGCCATCCGATGAAAACAGATTGCAAAAGGAAATATTAACCTATGATCTGCTAGAAAAATTGGATATTCCATATGTTAGGGTTGACCACGATGCATTGAATACAATTGAAGATTGCGTTGATGTAGATTCGATTTTAGGAATGGAAATATGCAAGAATTTGTTTTTATGTAATGGATCCAAGACTGAGTTTTATTTGCTTTTACTCCCAGGGACTAAGAAATTTCAGACAAAAATATTATCAAAACAAATGGGAATTTCAAGACTTTCATTTGCAGGAAGCGAGTATATGGAGGAATTTCTGAATATTACTCCTGGCTCTGTAAGCATACTTGGTCTCATGAATGACAAGCAACATAAAGTGCAGCTTCTTATAGATAGGGAAGTGGCAGAATCAGAATATTTCGGTTGTCATCCTTGTATTAATACTTCTAGCCTTAAAATGAAAATGTCTGATATATTAAATAAATTTCTCCCATACACAGGCCACAAGCCTATTATTGTAGAAGTATAATTAGCAAATAAATATGCATGTATCCCAATACTTTAGCTAAATAAACAATTTCACTTTTTCAGGAATATTCGAAACTGAATCAACATAAGGCACACGCTCAAACCAAACAACGGGGACGGTTCTTTTGATTGACGGTTCGTCTCCATATGTCCAGCTTTTTATTTATTTAATTTGTATTGTATCACAACCGTTAAAACTTGTGTATATTAATCATTTGTATACTATCCATGAAGTGATAGTAGGGATGTGTTTTAAATGTAACCATTGTTGACAGGGGATACGACTATGAAGATTATGTGTTAAAAGGAGTGCTAAATTAGCATTTAAAGCAAAAACAGACAGTTAGAATTAACCGTCTGTAATATTTATATTCTATTTTAAAGTAGCAAATTCATATCCTTCAGATTTCAAATATTCTATAACACTAGGTAAAGCTTCAGCTGTAGCTTGTTTAGTGGAAGCGTCATGCATAAGGACTATTATGTGGTTTTTATTGTAGGTAGTTTCTTTTAATCTTTCCAAGAGTCTATCAGGCTTTGGTTTTAAATATTCAGTGTCACCTGTTAGCGCGTTCCAATCTACGTTCACATATCCATCTTCATGTAAAATATCTATATATTCCCTTTTGTAATCCTCAAAGGAACCACCTGGAAACCTGAACAATCTTGTTTTAAAACTTTCACCAAGGTTCTCCTTTAAGACATCCTCAGTCATTTTAATTTCATTTAAGAAGCTTTCTTTGTTTTTTAATAATTCATCTAATTTATGAGAGTAAGAGTGAATACCAATGGAATGTCCATTTTCATACAAACTTTTCAATACATCATTATTCTTTACACACATACATCCTAAAACAAAAAAAGTTGCTTTAATATTGTATTGATTCAATGTATTCAAAATAAGAGGAGTAACATTATTAGAAGGGCCATCATCAAAAGTTAAAAATGCAACCTTTCCATCAAAGTTTTTCACTTCTTCTAAAGCTAGACTTAGAAATTCTTCCTTGTTGTCAGCAGTTATCTCATTTAAAGATGGTATAGCATTCATTATTGTTGTTTTTTTTAAGTTGTTCATTTCATCATTAAAGGCAGTTAAATTAATATTGTTGCTTGTTTTAGCTAAGCTTGTAACATCATTATGGCTATAAATTTCAGAGTTTTCGCTTGCGATGACAATTCCTTTTATACAGAATGAGCCAATTAAAGATACCATCATAACAATTATAGTTAAAACAATTTTCCCGCGTTTAGTAAGTCTATAATTATGCATTGAACCACCTTCACAATAACTTTTAACTTATTTTTCAGGATTAATAAACTGTAATATATTATTAATCTTTTCTATTTCATATTTAACAGTAAAATCCTGTTCAGTATGTAATTTTTTCATATTATCAATAGCAGTTTTATAACTATTAATCTTTTCCGTAAGCTTCTCTATTTCCGTTTCAAAACCAGAAATGACTTCATTAGATTCATTATTAAATGCTTCTGAAAAATCATTCAGGCATCTTAATTTATCATTACCGTCCCTCAATAAGTTCTCAACTTGAACATTAGAAGAAGCAATAATATTTAATATGGATTGTCTTTTAACATCAGTCGGCAAATAATCAGGCAATGCTTTTTGAAAACTTTCAACAATTGATAATGAATTGATTCCATCTGTTGATATATCAAAATTTTTATATATTTCATCAATCTTAAGCAGTTTCTTTTTCTTAATCATGGCTATTGGATTACTGTCGTCAATAACAACAGTTCCCTTGACTTCAGTTTGTATATTCTTCTTTACAGCTTCAGTAATTTGTGTTTTGTGAACTTCAGTCTTTAAATTTTGTTCTTCAACTACAACTTCATTTTTATTATCAGCTTGACCTTCGTTTTCAATCTTTTCAACAAGTCCTAACTTTTCCAATATTGTTCTTCTCTCCATCGCTATAGTAACTCCCCTATTTAATAAATGTAGCATTAATTAAATTTATGATAACACTATAGTCCAAAAATGTCAATAAATACGATTTCTTGTCGAAAATCCTGGTAATGGCACTAACCTTTATCTGTCATACAGATCGAAACGAATGATCTCATCTTTAAACTCACAACTATTTATAGCAAAATTTATCCAAATATGCTAAAATAAATAAAATATTAATAATTTGGAGTTGCTTATGTTATTCATTACATCGGAAAACCTAAAACCCAACATGGTATTAGCCATGGATTTAACTGTATATAACAAATATAATTTTAAAACACTTCTTCTTAGAGAAGGTCAAACACTTAATAGTACCTTCATAAATAAAATTAAGTCAAATAAAATATCGGGTTTATATATAAAAAACGAAACACAAAATAACAACTTGACTAAAAATAATAATTATGAATTTGAAGGAGAACTACTTGTTAGAGTTAAAGATATATTTTATAAATATAAGCTAAATAATACCATTGATAAAAGATTTATATGGGATGTGACAGACTTAGCAGATGATCTAATTAAAGAAACTATTATTAATAAAACACTATATTATAATACTCTTGAATTTAATAATTATGATGACTATTTGTTTCAACATTGTCTAAATGTATGCATTTTAAGCATCTCACTGGGTGATAATCTGAACTTTAAACAACATATGCTTCAAGAGTTAGCCGTTGCTGCTTTGCTCCACGATATAGGGATGCTATCAATTCCTACGGAAATATTAAATAAAGATGATAAATTAAATGATATAGAAAAGAAAACTATTAATGAACACACTACTAATGTTATAGAAGAATTAAAATCATTAGTATCAAGCGATATATTAAAGGCAATATCAAGCCACCATGAACATCTTGACGGTTCGGGATATCCATACGGATTTATGGGAAATCAAATACATATATTCGGTAAAATAATCGCCATTTGTGATGCTTATCAGGCTTTAAACACTGATTTTTATTACAGAAAAGCGAATACGCCTGTTCAGGTATATAATTATATTTCAGACAATATTAACACAAGATTTGATTCTGAAGTAGCTGAAATATTTTTAAGAAATATTATTCTATATAACGTTGATGATTATGTAAAACTAAATATTAATAAAACCGCAATAGTATGTGGTAACAATACAGCAATGCCATTAAAGCCCATAGTTAAAATAATTAACACTGATGGTACTTTAGGAGATGAAATAGATTTAAAGATTGATGAGAATAAAAATCTTGAAATTACTAATACAGGACATTCTTACGAGTATATTGTGAGCTCGTGCCTTTGCGGTGAAAGAACAGGGTACGATGGCAAGATAATTGTTAATGAAAAAATAAAGAAACTAGTTGATGAAGGTAAAGCAATTATGGTCTGTCCTGAAATTTTAGGTGGAATGTCAGTTCCACGGCTCCCATGTGAAATAAATAATAAAAGAGTTCTTAATATAACATCAGATGACAAAACCAACCATTATGTTGATGGCGCAATAAAAACATTAGAAATAGCAAATAAATATGGAATAAAAAAGGCTATACTAAAAGAAAAAAGCCCCTCCTGCGGAAGTAGCCTTATATATGATGGTTCATTCACCAAAACACTTATTCCCGGTGAAGGTATAACAACAAGGTTATTAAGATTAAATGATATAGAAGTTATAAGTGATGAGGACTATAAATAGGAGATAAAGGGGACAAGCTCTAACTGTCCTCTCATACAAATAAAATAGATTCAGGATTTTTTAGAAATCATTTCAATTCCATTCTTCTTTTAATAATGCAAACAAATATTCATCTGTATATACGCCTTTGTTGAATGCGTTTTTTAGAAAGTGACCTTCTTTTCTCATGCCAATATTCTCAAGCAGATGTAAACAATTTTCATTTCTTACATCTAGAATAGCAATTACTCTATGCTTTTTTAATTCATTAAAAATATATTCTAACAGACATTTAACCGCTTCGGTTCCAAATCCATTGTCCTGATACATTGGATCTATTGTAATTCCAATTTCAACTTGATTTATGTCTTGTGGCAGAGTATGTATTGCACAATCCCCTATTAATTCTTTGTTATCCGTTAATTCAATTGCGATTTGAAACCAAGTATCTTGTGTACCAGGTTCGAAATTCATCTGTTCTTTAACAAATTCAACTGCCTGTTGGAATTTATAGTCTATCCAGCCTTCACCTTGATATAACACAACTTGAGGGTTTGTCCTATATTTATAAAAATTCTCTGCATCCTCTTCTCTAAACTTTCTTAATAGCAATCTATCTGTTTCTAAATTACTGAATTCTATATGATTCATAAATTTTCTCCTCAATGTTTATAAATACTATTTATCTTTCCCTTTATCGGCATTATATCGAATATTGCAAAATTCTTTTATTATTTTAGAAAGTATTAATATTCTAAGAAAGTAAATTCAAAAGCTGATACTGATAACTGAGCAAGAAAAAGCCCACAGCCCAGCTTAATAGGTTTGCAGTAATTCCATATATGTGTCTTTGTCTGACACTTTTGCCTTTTAGCAACTTTCCATATAGGAATGTTTCGATTATAATAATCCCAATCTCTGCAGGAAACTGCATAAAATAAACTGTAACAGGACCATTATGAATCAAAGATGCTCCTAATGTAAGAGTTAGCCCAATCTGAGTAACTAGGTTCACAATCAAAAATACTTTCCAGTTTTCCTTAATTTTAAAACCAAACAAAACTAAAATAATTCCTTCTATAATCAGAGTTGGAATACATGTTGTCAGAAATTGCAAAATATAGCTTAGCAAAACGGGTGGTACTGTGACTCTACCATTGCTGTAATCATAAGTAATACTGCTCTGCAAAGATTTTCTAGTATAAGCATCCGTTACGGAAACTTTTCCGCTCTCCGTGACGATAATGATGCGGTATTTATCAGGGACTCCCACATACTCAAATGTATGTATCATATCATTCCCGCTGTACTTACCAACCAAATCACCCCACATAGGTCCGCCAGTACCCTCAACAAGTGCCGGCCTCCAACCTTCGTTCTCATAACTATACAGTAGTTTGACCATGTTTTGATTGAAAGCTTCTCGTTCGCCTTCATTATAAAAATTATTATATGTATTGGTATCTTGAGCAAGTAAATCTAAATAGTAAAGTTCATCTGGAGGGTTAACAACATGTACAGTAAGCTTATCTTTTGGTCCTATATCTGCATAGGCGTTATTATTGTAAGAAAAAGCGATTGCAAATATTAAAAATGTAATAGTAAATACTTTGAATTTTCCAATATGTTTCATATTTACCTCCAACTATTTTTAACTTTAACTAAAACATCACCTGATTTATTTTTCTAAGTATTTCGGCATATATAATATATTACCGCTCCTGTCGCTAATTTCCATGATGCTGCCGTTAGTCCATTCTGGTGTGCCTTTTACAGACTTACCGTTGCTGTCAATCTCATAAGCTAAAACAATATACTTATAGTTGAGACCATATTTGTCTTGAACATTAACATAGAAAATGAGCCTATCATTGGCAGCCATTTTAACCTCACCATCTACTGGTATTATTGTCATATCATTTGAAATATCCACGGGTTGCTCATCAATAATAGTTCCGTTCATTTCTTTCACGATACTTATTTTTTCAGGGCTGTTATTTTGTGGGCCAGAAAATTTTAGATTTATTTCACCTTTATATTGGAATTTGCCAGAACTATATTTATAATCGCCGCTAAATCCGCCAAATAAATCTAATAGAAATTTATATTGCAAATCCGAATATTCTTCTATAGATTCTGTTTTTTCTATGCCGTCTTGCTTTAAAATAACTTTAAGCTGCAAATTATCAAAAATTGATGATTGTGTTTCAGCACTAAAAGTTGTTCCATTTTTCTGCATGGGGATTTTCAAATTATTAATAAGCATATAGGCTGTTAATCCATCAGAATATATTTTAGGTGTTATTGATAAGGTAACAGGAATAGTCAAATCATCAGCATTCAGCTCATCTCCAAATGTTATATTATAATTATCTAGAATGCTAGCCTGCTTTTTAAGTTTTGCATCAACATTTATACATATATTGCTTATTTCTCCCTGAAGATTGTTATGTGCCATCTCATTTTGCTGAAAACGGCTTTCCATTGTATTTTCAAGGTTGTATAATTTGAATAATGTAAATAAATTTAAAAAGATAAGCCCTGCAACAATAAAATGTAGGTTGTTTTTTTTCATGTACAATTCCTCTTTCTATCAATTTAATATATTTTTTGTTTTATTAGTTAAGTATGCCATCACGAGACAGTAGGGACGGTTCTTTTTGATTGACGGTTGAAAGAGGGTACGCGTTTAAATGTCTCACTAATACAAATAAAATAGATTCAGTATTTTGAGTGAATCAGTTCAAATTAATTGTGGGACACTTGAATATGTTCCAAATTGTCCTTGAATTTATATTATATCACAATCATTAAAACTTGTGTATCAATCATTTGTATATTTTCAATGCAGTGACAGAAAGAGACAGTGTGACAGTGGAGACGTGTTTTAAATGTCCCATTAATACAAATGCGTCCCTAATTGTCCTGTTTTTTAACACATCATATTAGTAAAATACTTCACCACACTGAGAATTGCTAAAGTTGAGGTTTCGCATTCAATAAAATAGCAAAAAACATATTAGAATATTTTGGTCTGTAGTGGATAAAGAAAATATTTATAGAATAAAAGAAATGGTTGAAGATGTATTGGAAATTAATGGTATATGCGTTGAAGATGAAGTCTAATTAACCAACATTCGACATTAAAGTTAAAAACTCGTTACGATGAGAAATCACAGATTATTGAAGCTAAAAAGGCAAACAGCACCACCCGCTAGATGGTGGCGCTGTTTTGTAATTCCTATACTTAAAAGAATGTCCAGCTTATTGCAATTTACAATTATATTTACAAAATATTAACATCTCTATCCCAATGCCTATGAGTGGAGATATCATTTATAAATTTGGCTGCATAGTTGTCTTTTTCATCACTGATTGTTACACCAGGTTGGAAAATCATTTCTTTCTTCAATAGCATAGATGCAGTTTGTGAAAGCAGCAGTGGTTTAAAGTGCATATATGTTTCTTGGATGAATTTTTTTACATCGGTTGTAAATTTATCATTTATTTTCTCACCAGTGATAACATAAATAGCATCAAACAGCACAGGGTCAGTAGATAATAATGTGTGTTTTGGAATTTGTTCCTCTCCTTTTGAACTTTTCACAGGTCCAAGGCAATCACTTATTATCTCAGGTAAAGTTTTGGCTTCATGCAGTGATTTCATCACAGCGTTAAATTCATCTCCATCAAATCCAGCTGATATAATACATCCGATTTTTAAAGTATCTGATTTTTTAACAGTATTTTCTTGACTCAGGGCGGGAGATATTTTGTTGTACCTTGATTGTTCTACCTTAGGAATTTCTGCTCCAATATATTCTGCTACTTGGGTAATCATGTCAATATTTACATTGCCAAACATGTCTACTACCTGCTGTCTTAAGTCTTTACTTTTTACCTTTGAAAGTTCGAATTTTAATGCATCAATAATATGCTTCTTCTCTAAAGCGCTCATGCTATTATAAAACATAGCAGCTTGGGAAAAATTATCCTTGAAGCTTTCGCTTCTTGCCCTAATTACATTTCCATGAATCGGTTCCTGATAATGGGCAAATCCACCTTCTTTTTCACTCATTGTTTTAGGCGTGTTGTCTGCTAATGAATTTTTATGGTAACTTATGTTGCTCGTATTTATTGTTTGCCTGTGGTATCCATCCCTTTGATTATTATAAAACTGCACTACAGGTCTATTAATAGGAATTTCATGAAAATTTGGTCCCCCAAGCCTAATTAATTGAGTATCTGTATATGAAAATAGTCTCCCCTGGAGCAGTGGATCATTGGTAAAATCAATGCCAGGAACTAAATGACCTGGGTGAAATGCTACCTGTTCAACTTCAGCAAAAAAATTATCCACATTTTTATTGAGAGTAACTTTTCCTATTGTTTTCACCGGTATATCTTCTTCTGGCCAAAGCTTCGTTGGATCTAGTATATCAAAATCCAGGCTGAACTCGTCTTTTTCAGGCAGCAGTTGCACACCGAATTCAAATTCGGGGTAATTTCCATTGTCTATAGATTCCTGCAAATCTCTCCTGTTAAAATCAGGATCTTTGCCTGCGATTTTTTGAGTTTCATCCCAAACCAAAGAGTGAACTCCCAATATTGGTTTCAAGTGAAATTTAACAAAAGTTGCCTTGCCGTTTTCGGTTATAAGCCTGAAAGTATGTATGCCGAAGCCTTCCATCATTCGGTAACTTCTAGGAATTGCCCGGTCTGACATAACCCACATGACCATATGTGCAGATTCTTGATTGTTAGCGATAAAATCCCAGAAAGTATCGTGAGCACTTGATGCTTGAGGAACTTCTGTACTTGGTTCAGGCTTTACAGCATGGACGAAATCAGGGAATTTAATGGCATCCTGAATGAAAAATACAGGCATGTTGTTTCCAGTCAAATCGTAAATTCCTTCTTGAGTGTAAAATTTAATGGCAAATCCCCTTACATCTCTAACAGTATCTGCAGAGCCTCTAAAGCCAGCAACAGTAGAGAATCTCACAAACAGAGGTGTTTTTACATTTGGATCTTGCAAAAATCCTGCTTTCGTAAATTCCTTCATTGATTCGTACAGTTGAAATTCCCCATGGGCCCCAGTTCCTCTTGCATGTACAATCCTCTCTGGAATTCGTTCATGGTCAAAATGAGTAATCTTTTCTCTAAAATGAAAGTCTTCCATTAAAGTTGGACCCCTTTCTCCAGCTTTTAAAGAGAATTCATCTTCTGAAAGTGTAAGTCCTTGATTGGTAGTTAGATTTTTACCTTTATCATCAACTCTGAATTGTTCTAACTGCTCATCTTTTTTATTGTTTGTGGGCTTAATTAATTTGTTGGTTTTATCATTCATCATATCCTCCAATTTGAATAATAATTTTAGACATTGTAATCCATTTGAATTTTACCCTAAATAATATAAAAATATTCTTAATATAATACAGTATGATCATTATGTTTGGGGATTACTTCTTAATATGGCCCCAAATGTACCATCTGAAAGCAAGCTAAAGACACGATAAGAATTAAAAAAGCATTTAATTTATAGAAATACATAAATGTTCACAAATAAAACAAACCACCATCATGTTTCCAACACAATAGGGTTATATAATCATTTTATAATAAATGTGGGAAGTGATTAAAATGGTTGTTATTATTCCAGCCTATGAGCCAGATGAAAGTCTTATAAAACTAGTACAAGAAATAAAATTTAAAACCGACTATGACGTTGTTATAATAAATGATGGCAGTGCATTAAATAAACAGTTGCTTTTTTCTAAAGTAGAAGAATACGCAGAAGTAATGGAACATACTCATAATTTTGGAAAAGGCAAGTCTATTAAGACCGCCCTTAAATACATTGAAGATAAGTATACTGATGACGTAGGAATAGTAGTTTTAGACGCAACGGTTAAGTATAAGTATGAAGATATAATAAGAGTAAGCAAAACAATAGAAATCAATGAAGACAGCCTCGTTCTGGGGAGCAAACAATTCACCAACAATGTGCTAGCTAAGAGCAAATTCGGCAATACTGTTATGAAGAGTATATTTAAATATGTACCCAGATTTAAATTCAAAGATAGGCAAACTAGACTGAGAGCATTTAATGCAAAACTGATACCTTTTTTGCTGAAAGTTCCAGGTGACAGGTATGAGTATGAAATGAATGTGCTTTTAGAATGTGCAAAACAAAAAATAAATATTATTAAGGTTCCAATTGACACAATATATGTTAAAAACAATGAAATACCACGCTTTAGAGGTATAAGAGATTTTGCATCTTCTCTCTTGTAAATCAATTGCAACAGAGGTGCTAGTAGAAAATTTCTTTGAATTGAAAAATTAAAGCAAACAACAACCATCCGGTTTTATAATAGATTAAGTTTTCCCCTTAAAATATCCCATGCAGAAATGTGTGGGATGTTTGAATTTTGCAGGTAAAATAAAATGGTATCCTCATTTTGTTTTAGAAATTACTTCTTTATATGGCTCTAGATGTGCAATTACTTGAATATTTTTATTAAGCGTAGTTCTAATGAATCTCTCTATATCATGAACCAAATAATGTGATTCTTCAATACTTAAACGTGGTTCAACCAAAAGGTGCAAATCAATATATAAGGCATTTTGACTTCCTCTGCTTCTAATATTGTGAGTTCCTTTTACCTGTTCAAAACTCAGTACCAG
>JBGUET010000045.1:0-11047 GCA_041821225.1 Sedimentibacter sp. | reverse complement strand
GTTTGCATATTTAATATGCGAAAGGAGGACAAATGCTTACAGGAAAACAAAGAAGTTATTTAAAATCTTTGGCTAATCCTATGGATGCAATAATGCAAATAGGAAAAGGCGGAATCACAGAAAATGTTTTAAAGCAAATAGATGGTGCTTTAGAAGCCAGAGAACTTATTAAAATAAAAATATTAAACAACAGCAGCCTTGAAGCCAAAGAAACTGCTAATGAAATAGCAGCTTCAGTGAGAGCAGAATTTGTGCAAAGCATGGGAAATAAATTTGTTTTGTACAGAAAATCTGAAGAAGTGCTGATAAAATTACCAAAATAAATGTGAAACTTAATGGCATTTCATCGTTCTTGATAAAAGGTAGGTGAAATGCCATTTTTTAATATCCAATTATCCCCCTAGCGTTACATCCTGCATGTCGTACCATTTCATGGCACTGTAGAATTGTTCTGGGCAAAAGTCTGGCCACATGTCGTCGATGGTATATATATCTGCATAAACAGATTGTAAAGGTAGAAATCCAGACAATCTTTTTCGGCCGCCCCATCTTAAAATAAGGTCGATTCTAGATATGTCATTAGAATGAAGACCATCTATAATGCTTTTCCTAGTGGTATTGTTATTTAGATTGGATATATCCCAGTCCCAGCCATAGTTCACTAGAAAATTGACCCGAGTTCCTCCTTTACCTATATTTGTTCTTTGTGTATATTTTAATAATTCGCTAGGAAACATGGATGAATTTGTATTTCCTATTACAAGCAGAGATACGTTCTCTTTAGCTATTAAATTTATTGCATCAATACATGCCTTTATGAAAGCATTAATTTGATCTTTTGGTCTTTTGCAGTTGTCCGTTGTAAAACCATAATATGTAATTTCATTTATTCCATATTCTTGCGCAAGCTTTAATGCATGCAGGCCAGGTGAAAGCCCGTATTCATAACCATCTTGCTTTTTAAGGCCATTATCTTGGGCCCAACGCCTATTGCCATCTGGTATAATTCCTATGTGATTTGGAACTCTCAAATAAACACAACCTTTCTAATCTAGATAATATATTATTTGCAATTTGTATACAAATATACTGACAAATGGAAAAATACATATAAAAAGTAAAATATATGAACTTATTAACCTTTTAACAACAGTGCAATATAATAATAAACTATTACATTAAGAATTATTAAAGATACATGGTATAGTATAGAAGATAGTTTACATATCTTTTACATAAAGAATATGTTGCTATTATAATAAGGTAATATAATTAGAAAAAAAAGGGGTGATAAAGTGATAAAAGGTATATTGTTTGATAAGGATGGTACTCTTATAGATTTTTCTTTGTGGAGAAATGCTGGTATTAATGCTATTAACACAATTTTAAATGAAAATAATCTTCAAGATGAAAAATTAAGAAGTAATCTTCACAGGTCCATAGGAATAACCGAAACTGGAGTAGAACCTTTTGGTGCATTAGCTTATAAATCACATGAGGATGTTGCAGCGGAATTGCATTTCATTTTAAGCAAGTACAAAGACATTAAGCTTGTTGATTTTAAGGTTCATGTATTAGAACTATTAAGGGATGAGGTTCTCAGAGATGATGTGGTATTTAAAGAAATGACTGATTTGAAAGCACTGTTCGAACATTTAAAAGGCAATAAAATAAAAGTGGGGATTGCTACCGCAGATTCTTATGAATCCGCAATGCACATGGTTAATAAACTACAACATCATGACTGCTATGATTTTATTGGTTCAAATGATGGAGTGATGAAGCCAAAACCAAACAAAGACATGTGCTTGAAGTTTTGTGACATGTATGGACTGAAACCATATGAGGTTGCCATTGTTGGAGATTCATACAACGATATGATTTTCGCCAAGAATTCAGGAGCAATTGGAGTTGGTGTGCTTTCAGGAATAAGCAGTAAAATTAATTTAAAAGATACAGCAAATATAATAATTCCATCAATAAATTATTTGTTTGATCATAAAGTATTAAAAACTTTAGATGAAAATTCAACAGAGTGTAGAGAGTTGCACATAGCTTAAGTTTATGAATTACCAAGTAATTCATAGGCTTATTTTTTTCCCTCAAAACAGTTATATTATTTGATAATATGGGAATAATATTAATATATTATTGTAGGGGAGTGTAATATGAACGAGTTTGAGAAAATAAAAAGAATGTATGAAAACGGCTTTAGGTGTATAAGATATGATGATACTAAGGACGGTGAAATGTGTATTTATTTTAAAAATTTCGACAACGAAAATTCTGAAGCCATGAGGGTGAGCGGCTTTGATCAAAAAATGCAAATAAAAAATTTTATAAACTTGAATTCAATGAAATAATCAGGTGGACTGATGTTCGCTTTTTTAGCTTGTAAACAACTGTCTGTTATTGTATAATATAGTAAAATTTCGAAAAGACAGGAGGCGTCCATGTGAGCATAGCAGATAAAATTTTCATAGGAAATTGTAAGGATATACTTAATAATGGCGTATGGGACAAGGATTACGATGTTAGACCTAAATGGGAGGACGGTACACCGGCACATACTATTAAAAAATTTGGTATTGTAAACAGGTATAATCTACAGGAAAGTTTTCCTTTATTGACTTTAAGAAAAACTAATTTTAATGCTGCAGTTGGTGAACTTTTGTGGATATGGCAGAAAAAATCAAATAATGTAAATGACCTTAACAGCCATATTTGGGATTCTTGGGCTGATGAATCAGGTTCAATAGGAAAGGCTTACGGTTATCAACTTGGGTTGAAGCACAAATACAAAGAAGGTGAATTTGACCAGGTAGACAGGGTTATATTTGATTTAAAAAACAACCCTTCTAGCAGGAGAATTCTGACTAATATTTACAATTTCCAGGATTTGAATGAAATGCATCTTTATCCTTGTGCATACAGCATGACATTTAATGTTTCTGGAAATAAGTTAAATGCAATATTGAATCAACGCTCTCAGGATGTGCTTGCCGCAAATAACTGGAATGTTGTGCAATATTCTATTTTAGTACATCTCATGGCACAGGTAAGCGGTTTAGTTGCTGGAGAATTGGTTCATGTCATAGCAGATGCTCATATTTATGACAGGCATGTTCCAATAATAGAAGAATTAATAGAAAAAGAAATGCACGATGCTCCAAGTCTTGAAATAGATAAAAATATTGATAATTTCTATGACTTTAGTTGTGACAGTTTTAAATTAGTTAATTACCAATATAATCCGTTTAAAGTTAAAGTACCAATTGCTATATAAATAAAACATAGGAGTTATTATGAAATTAATTGTTGCTGTGTCAAAAAACTGGGGAATTGGTTACAAGGGAGACCTAATGTTTAGCCTTCCTGAAGATATGAAATTTTTTAAGAATACTACAGAAAATAAGGTTGTTGTAATGGGAAGAATTACTCTTCTTTCACTTCCGGAGGGGAAGCCTTTAAAAAACAGAACTAATATTGTAATGACAAGGGATGAAAATTATAAGGCTGAAGGTTGTATAATTGTCCATTCCGTGGAAGAACTATTACATGAACTTGAAAATTACAATAGTGACAATGTGTTTTTAATGGGAGGAAGCAAAATTTACGATGAGCTTTACCCTTATTGTGATGAAGCCTACATAACAAAGGTGGATACAATTAAAGAAGCTGATTGTTACTTACATAATTTTGATGAAGATGACAACTGGTTTTTAGCATTTGCATCAGAAATGCATGAAAACAATGGATTGAAATTCACTTTCAATACTTATAAAAATAAAGCAATTAAAGGCATTAAGGAGTAATGAAAAAAAATTAAACATAAGCAAATAAAAAAATCAGGCTAGCCTGATTTTTTTATTTGCTTATGTTCTGCTTATTATTTACTAAACTTAATTGCTGCTTGTGCAGCGGATAATCTTGCAACTGGCACTCTGAAAGGTGAACATGAAACATAGTCAAGACCTGTTTTATGGAAAAACTCAATAGAAGCTGGGTCGCCTCCGTGCTCTCCACATACTCCTAAGTGAAGATGCTCTTTAGCACCTCTTCCTAGCTTAACTGCCATTTCAACCATTTTACCAACTCCAGCCTGGTCTATGCTTTGGAAAGGATCTTGTTCAAGAATTCCAACCTCTTTGTAATCATTAATGAATTTGCCTGCATCATCTCTTGAAAAACCAAAAGTCATTTGAGTTAAGTCATTAGTTCCAAATGAAAAGAAGTCAGCACACTCTGCTATTTCATCAGCAGTAACACATGCTCTTGGTATTTCTATCATAGTTCCAATAAGGTATTTCAGTTTAGAATTTTTTTCTGCCTTAACTTTTTCAGCTGTTTCTGTAATTAATTTTCTCAGTATTTCTAACTCTTCTTTCTTACCTACTAATGGTACCATGATTTCAGGTACAATATTGATGTTTTCTTCTTCTGAAACTTCAATTGCAGCTTCGATTATAGCCCTTGTCTGCATTCTTGCAATTTCAGGATATGTTATAGCAAGACGGCAACCTCTGTGGCCGAGCATTGGGTTGAATTCTTGCAATCCACTTATTGTTTCTTTTAATTTTGATACTTCAACATTCATATCTTTGGCAAGCTCAATTATATCTTCTTCGTTGGTAGGAATGAATTCATGTAAAGGTGGATCTAAAAGTCTAATAGTTGCAGGACGAGTGCCCATGATTTTAAAGATTCCTTTAAAGTCAATTTTCTGCATAGGAAGAAGTTCCTCCAATGCTTTTTCTCTTTGGGCAACTGAATCTGCTATTATCATTTTTCTTACTGAAAAAATTCTGCTTTCTTCAAAAAACATGTGTTCAGTTCTGCAAAGTCCAATTCCTTCGGCACCAAATTTAATTGCTACGGCTGCATCATTAGGAGTATCTGCATTTGTTCTTATTCCAAGTTCTCTGAATTCATCAGCCCATTCCATTAATTTGCCAAAGTTTCCTGAAATAAAGGCATCAACAGTTTTAATGGTTGATTTATAAACATTCCCTGTGCTTCCATCAAGTGATATGTAATCACCTTCAGTGAATTTTTCTCCATCAACGGTCATGATTTTACTTTTTTCATCAACATGTATTGTTTCGCAACCAGCTACACAGCATTTTCCCATGCCTCTTGCTACAACTGCTGCGTGGGACGTCATTCCGCCTCTTGAAGTAAGAATTCCTTTAGATTTACTCATCCCTTCAATATCTTCTGGAGAGGTTTCTTTTCTAACAAGAATAGTAGCTTCTCCTTTAGCAGCTGCAGCTACAGCTGCTTCCGCAGTAAAGTATATTTTACCTGTAGCAGCACCAGGAGACGCTGGAAGTCCTTTAGCAATTGGTGTAGCTCTTTCAAGGTCATCAGGATCAAATCTTGGATGAAGAAGTTGGTCTAATGATTTTGGATCAATGCGCATAACAGCTTTTTCTTTGTCTATGAGACCTTCCCCAACCATTTCAACGGCTGCTCTTAATGATGCTTCAGCAGTTCTTTTGCCCGTACGAGTTTGAAGAAAATAAAGTTTTCCTTGTTCTATGGTGAACTCAATATCCTGCATGTCTTTATAGTGTTGTTCTAACTTGTGAGCAGCATCCATAAATTCAGTATATATTACTGGCATAACATCATTTAATTTATCGATCATCAATGGTGTTCTAATTCCTGCAACTACATCTTCTCCTTGAGCATTAATTAAAAACTCTCCAAATACTTTCTTTTCTCCAGTAGAAGGATTACGAGTGAATGCAACACCTGTGCCAGATGTGTCTCCCATATTTCCAAATACCATTGATTGAACATTTACTGCTGTTCCAATATTGTGAGGAATGTCATATAAATTTCTATAGGTAATAGCTCTTTGATTGTTCCAAGATTTAAACACTGCTTCAACAGCCATTAAAAGTTGTTCTTCTGGCTTTTGAGGGAAATCTGATTTTGTTTCCTTCAAGTAAATGTCCTTAAAGGCTTTAACCAATTGTTTTAAATCTTCTGCTGTAAGTTCTGTATCGTATTTAAAGTTATTTTTTTCTTTTGCATCGTCAAGGGCATTATCAAATTTGTGTTTAGGTATTTCTAATACTACATCACCAAACATTTGAATAAATCTCCTATAGCTGTCATAAGCGAAACGCATATTTCCTGTAATTTTCGCTATGCCTTCAACTGTGTTGTCATTAAGTCCAAGGTTTAAAATAGTGTCCATCATCCCTGGCATTGAAATTGCAGCTCCAGAACGTACAGAAACTAGTAATGGATTTTTAGCATCTCCAAATTTTTTTCCTGTTTGTTCTTCTAGTATGTCTAGGTTTTCTTTTATTTGGTTGACAATTTCTTCTGATAGTTTTTCCTTCTGAACATAGAACTCTGTGCAAGCTTCAGTTGTTACAGTTAATCCAGGAGGCACTGGTAAGCCGATATTAGTCATTTCAGATAAATTGGCACCTTTTCCTCCTAATAAACTTTTTTGTAAAGCGCTTCCTTCTTTAAACAAATAAACCCATTTTTTACTCATAATAGTCCTCCATTTAATTTAATTTAAATAATATAATAATTTGTTGAAATTTATTAAACTGATAATGTTTGGAATTCCATTTATTCATGAATATCTTGTTAGAAAGGCTTTGCAGCGACAATAAAAACAGATAAAACCCATGAATTGGCATTAAATTACTAAAAATATTAATGCTGAATTATTGATAAATTGCATACATATAATATAACAAATTCAGCTAAAAGTACAGCATATTTTGTGAAAATGAAATAAAAATAATTAATTTTGACATATTTATTTAAACATTATATAATCATAGCTAGTGCATTATCGAAAATGGCACGCTTATTGAGAGGTAAAAATGAAATATTTAGATAAAATAAATTCACCTTTGGACTTGAGACAGTTAAAAATTAGTGAATTAAATATACTTAGCAACGAACTTAGAGATTTTATAATAAAATGCGTTTCAAAAACAGGAGGGCACATAGCTTCGAATTTAGGGGTTGTGGAGTTAACTATTGCCTTGCACTATGGATTCAACACTCCAGAAGATAAAATTATTTGGGATGTGGGACATCAAGCCTATGTGCATAAAATATTAACAGGAAGAAAAAATGAAATGTCAACATTAAGACAATTCAATGGTTTGAGTGGTTTTCCAAAACGTTCTGAAAGCATTTATGATTGTTTCGACACAGGCCATAGCAGTACATCTATTTCAGCAGCAATGGGTATGGCTAGAGCAAGGGATTTAAAAAAGGAAAAATATGAAATTGTTGCTGTCATTGGAGATGGCGCACTAACAGGCGGAATGTCATTTGAAGCATTGAATGATGCTGGTAGAAGCAATACAAAGTTTATAATAATTCTAAATGACAATGATATGTCTATTTCGCCCAATGTAGGAGGGCTTTCAAGGTACTTGGGCAAGGTTAGAACAGACACAAGATATCTATCGACTAAAAAGGACGTACAAAAATTATTAAATAAAATGCCTGTTGGTGGAAAAAGATTAGAATCATTCATAAAAAGAGCAAAAGACGGCATAAAGAAAATGGTTGTTCCAGGAATGCTTTTTGAAGAGTTAGGGTTAACCTATATGGGTCCAATTGATGGGCACAACATAAATGAACTTTTAGAAGCTTTTAAAATTGCGAAAAATATTGAAGGACCTATATTGATGCATGTTATTACTAAAAAGGGCAAAGGCTATAAATTCGCAGAAGAGAGACCTAATGAGTATCACGGAGTTAGTCCTTTTGACATTGAGACGGGAAAGAATCTAAAACAATCGCTAATTCAAACATACTCAGATATATTTGGCAATAAACTTTGCGAAATAGCTGAAAAAAACGAAAATGTTGTTGCCATTACTGCTGCAATGACTGATGGAACGGGACTGAAAAATTTTGCTAAAAAATATCCAAAGAGAATTTTTGACGCAGGAATTGCTGAAGCACATGCTGTTACTATGGCTGCCGGGCTTGCTGCAAATGGTATAGTTCCTGTGGTAGCATTGTACTCCTCATTTTTACAAAGAGCTTACGACCAGATTATTCATGATGTTGCCATGCAGAATCTGCATGTTGTATTTGCTGTGGATAGGGCTGGATTAGTTGGAAATGATGGAGAAACACATCAGGGAATATTTGATGAGTCGTTTTTAGTGCAAATACCTAATATGACGGTTATGGCTCCAGCTGATTACAGAGAACTTGAAAGCATGTTGGACTTTGCAATTAATAATTTTGATGGACCTATAGCCATAAGATATCCTAGAGGAAGTATAAAAGAATACATAAACAACAGCTATATAAAAATTGAAAAAGGTTGCGGTATAGTTGTAGAAGAAGGAAGAGATATTACAATTGCAGCAACAGGCAAGATGGTTTCAACGGCCATAAATGTGAGAGAAATTCTCAAGTCAAGCAATATAGATGCAGAAGTTTTGAATTTAAGATTTATTAAGCCTTTAGATGAAAATATGCTTCTAAAATCTTTGAATAAAACAAAAAAAGCAGTTATAATAGATGAAGCCCCTTCTTATGGAGCAGCGGCAGTTAGCATTAAATCGATTATTCCCAAAGAAATTGATGTTATGTTAAAAACATTGCCAGACAAATTTATTAAACAAGGATCTATAGAAGAACTGTTAAAAGAAAATAAGATGGACCCTCAAAGTATTGCAGATGATATTATTAAATTTTTGGGAAAGTAACAGAAATTAAATTAGCATTATACTATTAATTAAATATTGACAATGGACTTTATATAAAACGAAAGGAGATACATGTATAATTTTGATAAAACAATAATAAGAAAAGGTACTAACAGCCTGAAATGGGACATGGTTGCAAATAAATATAAAAATGATAATCTACTTCCAATGTGGGTTGCCGATATGGATTTTGAAGTTGCACCAGGAATTTCAGAAGCTATAAAAAAAAGAGCGGAACACGTAACTTATGGTTATACATTTCCTTCAGATGATTTTTATAAAAGCATAATTGATTGGAATCGAAAAAGAAACAATTATGAAATAAAAAAAGAATGGATCACTGTTTGTAACGGTGTTGTTCCATCAATGAAGGCTGCTATTTTAGGTTTTACAGAAAAAAATGATAAAGTATTAATTAATACTCCAGTGTATCCTCCATTTCACCAATCGGTAGTTTCTTTAAAAAGAGAACTTGTCACTAACTCTTTAGTATTTGATGGTGAGAAATACGTTATGGACTTTGATGATTTTGAGAGGAAAATTAAAACAGGTGTAAAATTATATTTGTTAAGCAGTCCCCACAATCCTTTAGGGAAATTGTGGTCTAAAGAAGAACTTGAAAAAATTGTTGACATTTGTTATGAAAATAATGTAAAAATATTGTCTGATGAAATTCATTCAGACATAATATATTGGGGAAACAAGCATGTTGTTATAAACACAGTGTCTGAAAAAGCAAAAAATATATCGATTGTATGTGCTGCTCCAAGTAAGACTTTCAACATAGCGGGACTTTCTGCATCTTACGTAATTGTAGAAAACGAAGTGATGAGAAAACAAATGTGGGATACAATGTCGGAAATGGGCATTAAATCTATTAATCTATTTGGACTGACAGCAAGTGAAGCAGCATATTCACTAGGTGAGAAATGGCTTGAAGAAATGTTAGAATATTTAGAAGAAAACATCGATTTTGTGTGTGATTACATTTATGAAAAACTTCCTGAAGTTAAAGTGTTTAAGCCTCAGTCAACATATTTGATGTGGCTTGATTTTAGAAAATATAATTTGACACAAGAAAAACTTATGAATAAACTTATAAATGAA
The DNA here is from genome assembly GCA_041821225.1 of Sedimentibacter sp. GTDB lineage: Bacteria > Bacillota > Clostridia > Tissierellales > Sedimentibacteraceae > Sedimentibacter. Next base: position 1,223 of record JBGUET010000045.1, on the reverse strand, counting down.
GCACAGGTTGTATTAAACAGTGGCACTGATTTTGGAGAAGAGGGAAACGGGTTTGTAAGACTTAATATAGGTTGCCCAAGGTCTATGTTAAAGCAGTGCTTAGATCAAATTAATGAAGTTTTTAGCAATCGCTAATGTTATTACACAATAAGGAGGCATTTAAATATGCCTTCTTATTGTGCTTAATACATAAAATACTTTGTTAAATGAAATTATTCTATGTAATTTTATAAATAATATAAAATAAATAACAAAAAACATTATTTGCTATTGAAATTTTAAGTATTATACTTTAATATTAATATATAATTATAATACTTGTGATTTAATGTTCTTTATATTATGTAGACACTAAACTAGGAACTATTCAATAGTAGAATGTAAATTAACATATAAAACAAATTATTAATATTTGCTAATAAATAAAAATATTTAAAGGGGATTTGATTATATGAATAAGATAGAAATTGTAATAGGCGATAAAAAATATAATGTAAAAACAGATGAAAGTCCCGAATATGTTAAAAATATTGAAACAATTTTAAATGACCAGATAAATACTATAGCAAATTCTAATAAAAGATTTAATGACCTTGACAAGTTAATATTGTCATCTTTTGTTGTTGTAGATAAATATGTAAAACTCACAAGAGAAGCTGCGGATTACAAAAAAGAAATTTGTGATGATATTCAGCTTTTAAAGGAGGAAAAACTTAAAGCTATAAAGGAAAAAGATGATATTCTTAATAAATCACAAGATGCAATTCTTGAAAAAGAAAGATATCGAGAAAAGCTCCTGGCAAGGGATAATGACAGAGAATATTTAAATACACAAATAACAAAGCTTCAAGATAAACTTAGCGAACAGGAACAACAGCTCATTAAAAGCGAAATGCTCATTAATGAATTAAAAATCAAAAATGAGGATTTAGAGGAAATTTGTGATGACTTGACTAAAGAGCGGGAAAATTTCTCAAAAGAAATTAACTTCATGAACAATACAAAGAGTAGCTTAAATGGTAGAATTTCTAAGTTGCAGCTAAAACTCAATGAAAAAGAGCAAAGCGTTTTGCAATTAGAAAAAACAATTCGTGAGCTTAAAAATTCAAATGAGGATAAAACTCAGAAAATATATAATTTTAATGATGACCAGCAAAAAATGAACTTAATGATTGAATCTAAACAAAATGATATTGAATCATATACTAATAAAATCAATATAC
>JBGUET010000044.1:0-11065 GCA_041821225.1 Sedimentibacter sp. | reverse complement strand
ATTTATATTCAAAATCAATTGTATAGTTATCTATAGAGACTGCAACCGTTACAGAATTTTTTATTGTTTTACTAATAATTAATCTTTTACTTTTATTTCCTATATTTCCTATCATAGATGCTCTTTCACAGACACTATCTACACCTGCAATAGATTTCACAAAATCTGAATTAGAAAATTTTCCTTCTATTTCATTGAGTTCTTCTTTAGTGTATGTATAAAACGGTACCTTGAAAATTTCCGAAGCTCCCTTTATCCCCGCCTCATCTTTCTTTAAGTCTATTGAATTTATTGATTTTATTGCAAAACAGGATATTTTATTTTCACCTAATACATCCTTTATTGCATTGTATATAGTATTTGAATCTGTTCCTTTCCTACATCCTACACCTACTGAAATTATTATGGGTATCAAATTTAAAGTATTATTAAAAGGTTTTTTATTGCCATTTAAACTTACACAGATTCCTATATTATTTTCAGCCATGTCTATTTCTTCTGGTATGTCACCATCTATATTAAAATCACTTACTAATCCTATTTTTTTACCTTCTAATATTTCCACCGCAACATCCCTTGCTGATTTAAGGTTTAATATATGCATATTTTTATTACTAGCCCACTCATCAACTGCAAATTTTCCATTAATATCAGTTGCAGTAGTAATTACGGGATTTCCACCTATAATTTCCGCAATTTTTTTAGTCAGTCGATTTGCCCCTCCCATATGTCCACTCAAAATGGAAATAACATTCAATCCCTTTTCATCAACACATATGACAGCAGGATCTGTTTTTTTACTCTCTAAAAAAGGTGCAATGGCCCTTACAGCAATTCCAACAGCCCCAACAAAGACTATACAATTTTTCTCCTTAAATGATTTTTCAGTGCTTGTATACAAATTTTCCTGCCTAATCATAACATTACAGGCTGAAGACACATGCCTTTCAGGAGCATATGCTTTTACATCATATCCCTTCAATCCATCTATAATTTTGTCACACAATTTTGCTCCATTACCAGAAAAGGCATACAAATCTATTTTCATTTAATCATTTCCCCTGAATTTACTAGGATCAATTCCCATTGCATTGTAAATTTTTTTCATATCAATGGATTTTCTAACGCAATCTGCTAATAAATCGTATTGGCTTTCTTTATATTCCTTTATGTCAAATTTTTCGAGTTCATCCGAACGCATGCCCTTTTGTTTTAACAATATTTTAACAATAGTATTTACAACATCACTATTGTCAAATATACCATGGATGTAGCTCCCTGCAACATTATCACATACACAACCATCAGATTTTTTATTATATTCACATGATGATACTTCAATTGTATTTAGTGCAGCTCCCTCTAAAATTTCAGTATCTCCCATATGAATTTCGTAGCCAGTAACCCCCACACCAGATAGGTCATGATAAAATCCATCTATTTCATTTATTTTACCATTTACCTGTGTCCTTGTTTTATTATTATAAAATGTTGTCACATTTTTAAGAAGTCCAAGTCCTTTTATACTTCCACCAGCTTCAATATTTTCCGGATCATTAATCATTTCTCCTAGCATTTGATAACCGCCACATACACCAAATACGGCCTTGCCATCCCTAGCATGTCTTATTATTTTTGATTCCAGGCCTGATTGCCTCAACCATTTCAAATCATCAATTGTATTTTTAGTACCAGGTATGATAACCATATCAGGATTCCCTAATTCTCTTAAATTCTTAACATATCTTAGAGATACTCCCCTTACCATAGAAAATACGTTAAAATCAGTAAAATTTGATATTCGCGGCAACTTTACAACTGCAATATCAATTATATTATATGCTTCATTTGATATTAATTTTTCAGAAAGGCTGTCTTCATCGTCAATATCAACATTCAGATACGGAACAACTCCCAAAACATCAACATTAGTTAGATCACTTAACATAGTCAAGCCTGGCTTTAATATTTCTAGATCACCTCTGAACTTGTTTATAACAAAACCCTTAACCCTTTGTTTTTCTTCTTCATCAAATAAAAGCATCGTACCTGCTAATGACGCAAATACTCCACCTCTGTCAATATCTCCAACTATTATTACAGGAGCATCAACCATTTTAGCCATCCCCATATTTACAATATCCTGCTGTTTTAAATTTATTTCCGCAGGACTTCCTGCACCTTCTATAACTATTATGTCGTATTCCTCTGCCAACGAATTATACGCTTTTAGAATATGAGGTATGAGCTGGTTTTTGCAAGTGTAATACTCTTGTGCAGCCATATCTCTTAAAACTTCGCCATTTAATATAACCTGTGATCCCTTGTCTCCAGTTGGTTTTAATAAAATAGGATTCATCCTAACATCTGCATCTATACCAGCTGCTTCTGACTGCATGACTTGTGCCCTTCCCATCTCCAAGCCTTCCTTTGTTATAAAAGAATTCAGAGCCATGTTTTGTGATTTAAATGGAGCTGTTTTATATCCATCCTGTTTAAATATTCTGCAAAGTGCAGCAGTAATTAAGCTTTTTCCTGCATTTGAGGTAGTTCCTTGAACCATTATAACCTTAGCCATAGCTTTTTCCCTTCTCTCTTCATATCATGTTCTTAATTACATCAACGCATCCTTTTTCATGTTTTCCTGTTTTTGAACTGGTTTGATGATCAGATACAATAATTATATTTGCTGTTTTCCATGCATTTATATAGATTTTACTTAAAAATTCCCTATCTATTTTTTCAATAAATTTAATTTTACCATTAAGGTCTTTTCTATGAGATACTTCATCTGTTCCATTTATATGTGCGATCACTACATCATGGATATTTATTTCAGCTAATACAGCCTTCGCTTTTTCTAACAAATCCGTATCTGTATCTCCTGTTGCATTTTCAAGATAGACTAAATCAATTTTCATAGCCTTAGCTATCCCTGTGACAATTTCTGTGCTGCATACACAGGAACATGTCTTATGGTGCAATTCTAAAAATGATGGTAACAAAGTTTTTTCAGATACACCCCATGGATAAAACATATAACTCTTATCATTGAATTTAAAGGCATTGTCTTCAACAAAACTATCGAGAACATCAATTTTTTTTATATATTTGAGCATATCCAATACATTTTGTCCAACATTCTCATGGGGAGGTATATCCACTAAATTCAATATTTCATCGTTTTTCTTTATAACTATTAAATTTCTATAGTCACTTAGATGATAAAACCTAATTTTTTCATCTGTAACTATGTTATCTAAAGTATTTTTAATTGTTGCTTTATTAAGACCTCTAGCATTAAATGATTCTAGTTTGTCATGTTCAACACTCACAAGATTGCATCTTAGCACAACTTCATCATCCTCTACATCTATTCCAGCAGCCAAAGCCTCTAAATATGCTCTATTTTTGGGTATTAAGCCTTTTTCTACACCAAGGATGGAGAGTATACAAACCAAACTGTCAGGATTTCTACTATTTGGACAAAAGCAGGTTTTTTCATGAGTACCCTCATTTATTATTTTATCCATAATTGGTGTATTGGCATATTCTAAGGGTGTCATATTATTTAATTCATGGCATCTATCTTCGCTAATTCCATCTAATATAATAAGTATTGTTTTCATTTAGTACCTATAATCTTTTTCAAATTTTCTATTAATATTTTATTTTCAGATTCTGATTTTACAGCTATTCTATAATAACTATCATCAAGATTTCTATAGTTTGAACAGCTTCTAACAAGTATTCCTTTTTTCAAAAGTTCATCATACAAATCTATTTTATTTATTAATTTTAAAAATATATAATTTGCAAAAGAGTCATATATTTTAATATTTAACTTTTTCATCTCATCCATCAAGTAAAGCCTTTGTTTTTTTACATATTGAACAGAATTTGTTACATATTCAATTTCCTTCAGTGATGCAACCCCTGCAGCTTGAGCCATTGTAGATACATTCCAGGGGGGACCCGATTTTTTTAAAGAAGAAATGAAGTTTGCCTTTGACGACATGCAGTATCCTAGTCTAACACCTGGAATTGCATATATTTTAGTAAATGCTTTTAGAACAATTAAATTATCATATTTCTCCACCAAGTCAACAACACTATATTTTTCTTTATTCGCTACGAAGTCCATAAAGCATTCATCAACAACAACTGTTGTATTCATTAATTTACAGTGGAGAATTATTTTTTCTAATAATATTTTATCTGAAATTTGTCCAGTAGGATTGTTAGGATTACATATAAATACAATGTCCGTGTCAATGTTTATACAATTTGTTATATCCTGGGTTAGTTTAAAACCATTTTTTTCATCTAAGGCAAAATATTTAATATCAGTCTCCACCGTTTTTAAAGCCTGCTCATATTCACTAAAGGTAGGCTCTAAGAGTATTGCATTTCCCGGGGTCAAACTAAGGGCAATTCTAAATATCGCTTCTGCTGCGCCATTAGAACAAAAAATCCAACTTTCTGGTATCCCTTCATACTGAGATAACTCTTTTACGAGTTCTCTAGAATTAATATCTGGATATCTATTTGAGTATTTAATAGAACGAATGATTGCTTCTTGCACACTGTCAGGAATTCCAAAGGGATTTATATTAGAAGAAAAATCTATTATTTCATCTTCATTTATTCCAAATATTTTTGATGCTCCATATATATCTGCACCGTGGCCACCGTTATTCATATTTTCCTCCAAAAATTATACTTTATCCTGTTATAAAAATCATCCCATAAACTGAAATTTAAATTAACCAAAATATTAATATGCCTAATATCAAGCTAACAAACGACGTTACATACATAAGATTATTTGCTCTTTTAATATCTTCTGCTTCAACGGGCCTAGAATCATCTCCTATGGTTGGTTTTGAAACCAATAGGCCACCATAGTAGTGTCCTCCCCCAAGAGATATATTTAAAGCACCTGCACATACTGATTCTGTTTGTGCCGAATTTGGACTGAGATGATTGTATCTATCCCTTTTGTATATTTTATATGCACCTTTATAATCCATCCCCAAAAGCATAGATGATAATATCATTAAATACGCTGAAATTCTAGCAGGTATGTAGTTTGCCACATCATCTGCAATGGCTGAAAATCTTCCAAAATCAATATTTTTTTCGTTTTTATACCCTACCATTGAATCAAGAGTATTTATAGCCTTGTACATAAAACCTAATGGTGCTCCCCCAATTAAAATGAATATTATTGGAGCAATCACACCATCAGCGGTGTTTTCAGCAACTGTTTCAACAGCAGCTTTCGCTATGGATGATGAATTTAAGCGCTCAGTATCTCTTCCAACAATATAAGATAAATATCTCCTTGCATCTTCTATATTGTTTTCTTTTAACGCATTGTATACCTTCATACTTTCATATTTTAGACTTTTAGTTGCAAGTATGTAATAACACATGACACCCTCTATTATTGTTGCAAAAACAATGCTTATTCTCATGGCTAAAGTTAAAATTATGTATGGAACAACAAAAGATATACCCACAACTATAAACCACAGAACCATGCCAGCTCTTCTTTCATCTTTCTTATTCCTATATTTTGGCCTAAGCTTTTCATCAACAAGGCTTATCATATTTCCTATCAGCCTGATTGGATGGGGAAATCCCTGAGGATCCCCAATAATTAAATCTAATACGTATCCCATAATTAATGATTTCATACTAATACCTCTGTTTTAATCGTCTCTACATTCTTTTCTATATTCAATACATTTACTAATAAAATTCCGTGGAAAGTCTATATTCCCAAGAAAATGCAAATGAGGATATCCAATAAATTTTGTTTTATCTGCTATAATACATTCATGCTGCTTATTTGACTGAGGCTTTTTTGATATGAATGTGCTTCCTTTGTTTGTACTTGAGCTGTAATGAAATTCGTGTACATTTATTGACTCATTTCTTTTGCACATTAAATTATCACTATTCGCTGTGAGTGTTGCATATCCGAAATTCTCCAATGATTTAGTCATATAACTTTGACCTTCTACCCCCCCCACTAGATTGTATACTTCTTGATTATTGTCCTTAAAACTCTCTAGGAGATACATATACCCTCCACATTCTGCAAAGGTAGGAAGTCCCATGTTGATTTTATCCCTCAAATCACCTAACATTGATTTATTGCTTGATAATTCTTTCATATAAAGTTCAGGATAACCTCCACCCATATATAGACCACCTATATCATTTGGTAATTCTTTATCACTAAGTGGACTAAACTGGATTAATTCAGCCCCTAATTGTTCAAGCAAATCTAAATTATCCTTATAATAAAAGCAAAAGGCTTTATCCATTGCAACCGCAATTTTTGTTTTACCTACAAACTGTATATTAGGTTCTTCATACTCTATGCGATCAGATACTGTTGAAAGTTCATACAATCCATCTAAATCGATTGTTTCTAAGGCAGCCTCTCCTAGTTTTTTCACTATATTTTCTAAATTGCCAATTTCCTGTGCTGTAACTAATCCAAGATGTCTACTTTCTAACTTGCATTCCTCTAAGTAAGGTAAATAACCATACACTTTCACATCTGTATTGCTTTCTATTATATTTTTATAATAATCATATAGGCGACTAGATATATCATTTAAAATAACACCTTTAATATTGCTTTTTTCTCTGAAATTTTTGAACCCTTCAATTATTGCACATACAGATGCAGCCATTCCTTTGCAATTTAAAACCAATACAACTGGACAGTCTAACAGCTTCGCTAATTCGTAAGTGCTACAAGATGTACTAGAAACTATTCCATCATAATAACCCATTACACCTTCAATAATTGATATATCAACATTTTTACTGTTTTTGCACAAGACATATTTACAATTGTTTTCGCCAATCATAAATTCATCTAAATTCCTTGATGAAATTTTTAAAACTTCACTATGGAACATGGGGTCAATATAATCTGGACCAGATTTATAGGCAACAACATTTTTACCACTCATTGAAAAAGCTTGTAAAAGGGATGTTGTAATTGTAGTTTTTCCACTATTACTACTTGCTGCCGCAATCATAATTCTTGGTATATTACATTTAACTTTAATATGAACCACTTCCCTTTCCACTAATTATATATATTGGATTCTGTCCCATCATCATGTCATAATACCCAACTTTTTTTGATTTAGATACTGTTAAATTAACTATTTCAACATCCCTTAATTTATATTTTTCCATTGCTTGAAGTGCTTCATTGAGACTTTGAAGAGTTATAGTATTTATTACAATATTTACATTAGGATTTTTATTTAATACAAAATTAAATATTTCATCCATATTTCCACCGCTTCCACCAATAAACACAGAATCAGGCTTGGGTAGATTATCTAGCCCTTGTGGCGCAACGCTTTCAATTATTTCTATGTTAAAAGCCTTGAATTTTTCTATATTTTTTTTAATCAACACCACAGCTTCTTTGCTTTTTTCTATTGCGTATAGAGTGCCGTCACTCAACTTAAGGGCAGTTTCTATGGATACTGAACCTGTTCCTGCTCCAATATCATACACTACAGAATCGGATTTAAGATTAAGCTTACCAATTGAAATTGTTCTCACTTCACTTTTGGTCATGGGAACACATCCTGTGACAAATTCATCATCTCTTATAGAGCGAAGTCCACTATCTATTTCAATTGCATCATCATTATTAATAATCATCACTGCAAGACTTTCAAAATCTACATTTGCAAAATGAGATGCTGTATCTCGTGAAATTTTTTCGTTGCCATATGATAAATTTTCTCCAACATTCACCACAAGGTCACCAAGACCCTTGTCCACTAATAATTTACATATAACATTAGGTTTTAATTCTCCACCTGTAAGCATGAATACCTTCTTGTTAAACATCACATTAGCAATTATATTTAAATTTCTACCATGAGCACTTACATATTTTATATTGTCCCATGATAAATTTAACTTTGAACAAAAGTATTGAAGTGAACTTATTGCTGGTATATTTTCCACTTTGATCTCTTTATTTTTAATTAGCAGCCCAGTTAATTTTTTTGATAGGCTGTAAAAACCAGTGTCACCAGAAACCAAGACACCAAAACTCTCATGTTTCTTGTCATTTAATATATAAGAATAAATCTCTTCCCCATTTGAACTTTCAAATGTTTCTTTTTTTAAACACTCAAATTCACATAGCATCCTATTTGCACCAATCAAACAATCAGATTTAAGGATTAAATCCATTGATTTTTTATGGGTATAATCTATATTGCCAATGCCTATCCCTATTATGTTGACCTTTTTCATTGATATCCACCTCTACAAATTAAAGTACTTAACTATTTCCTCTAATGTTAAACCATCCTCATCAGGTCTTTTGATGACAAGGCATTCTGCTTTTGTTTTCATACAGGAATTTACTTTTTCTATAAAACCACCAGAACTAGAGCTTTCTTTTGTAACAAGATACTTTGCACCAACGGCATTTATTAAGGCTATGTTCAATTCTTCTGAAAATGGTCCCTGCATACATATTATATTTTTATTTAAAAAGCCTAAATCTATAGCTTTTCTCAATGAACTTTCCATAGGAAGAATTCTAACATACACTCGTTCTTTACGATTGTTTAAATTCACAAACTTATCTAGATCCTTACTACCTGTAGTAAGCAATATATTGCCTTCTTTATCATGTAAATACAGAGCACAGTCTTCCATAGAATCAAAGTACTTGCAATTTATGTTTTTATATGATTCACGGATAATTCTTAGATATTTTATACCACAATCAGATGTTGCTTTTACTATGTTTTCTGTAACAATTTTAGCAAATGGGTGAGTTGCATCAACAACAAAATTATATTTTTTATCTAAAAACATCTGAACCATTTGCTTTTCATTTAATCTGTTTTGATACACATTTACATTTTCTAAACTATTTACAAACTGTTGCCCATATTCTGTAGCAATAAACAAATCTATCATCACATCTTGTTTAGATAAAAATTTTGAAATCAACCTACCTTCGGTTGTCCCTCCAAATATACATATACGCAGTTTATTCATATTAATCAATGCCTTTTCTGAATTCATGTGTAAATGTTGGATTATACAGCTCACTTCTATGGTAATCTTCACCAAGAAAATATCCAACTAAAATCAATGCTGTTTTAATAATGTTATTCTCTTTCATTATTTCTGGTAGCGTGCTAATTGTGCACTTGAATATTTTTTCATCAGGCCATGTAGCTTTATAGACTACTGCTACTGGAGTTTCAGGCTCATATCCCCCTGCAATTAGTTCTTTGGATAGTTCTTCCGTTAATCCAGAGCTTAAAAACAATACCATTGTAGCCTTATGTGCTGCAAAGGAACGAATGCTTTCCCTTTTAGGAACGGGTGTTCTTCCCTCCATACGCGTTATAATTACTGACTGGCTAACATTAGGCAGAGTGTATTCCGCTCCAATAGAAGCTGCCGCTCCACAAAAGGAACTTACACCTGGAACAACCTGAAACTTAATATTAAATCCCTTTAACATATCAATTTGCTCTCTAATAGCACCATAAATACTTGAATCTCCAGTATGCAATCTAACCGTCATCTTACCATCAGATTCTGATTTTCTAACTTCATCAATGACTTCCTCTAAAGTCATATGAGCACTATTTAGTTTTTCACAACCCACTTTACAGTAATTTAAAAGGTCAGGATTTACCAATGAACCTGCATAAATTACCTTATCCGCCTCCGTCAAGAGTCTATGACCCTTCATTGTTATTAAATCAACTGCTCCAGGACCTGCCCCTACAAAATATAACATAATATCTCCTTTAATTCAAAATTCCTTGCTCATTTGAATATATAATTAATTTAGTTTTTATTTTATTGTCAACCCTCTTATTAATATAAAAGTTTGCTTTTTCACTTATTTTCTTCATTACTTGTGTGTCTAGGCCTTCCCTCATCAATACTTCCATAGCTTGTGTGGTTGTAATGCACAACAAAAGCTCCTTTAGTACCTCAACACTTGCCCCATATAATCCTGCATAACAAGCCAAAATTTCCATTCTAAAATCACCATTGTTTGAATGAGTGTTCATCATTCCACCGGCAACCTTAACCATTTTTCCAATATGCCCCACTATTAAAATTTCTTCAAACTCTAACTCAAGAGCATAATCTAACACTTCTCCCAAGTAATTACTGAATTTCAAACTGTTTTCTCCACGAATACCCAGTGTTTTATCAATGAATGTCCTTGCATAATTCCCAGGAAATGCTAGAATTTTTTTATATCCCTTTTCCCTAATAACCCTCATTTCAACCTTTAGGCTTTCAACAAGAGCTTTTTCACTCATAGGTTCAACTATACCAGTTGTACCTATTATAGATATACCCCCTATGATTCCTAGATGTGGATTAAAGGTTTTTCTAGCTACACTCTCCCCACCAGGCACTGAAATCAAAATAGAAACACCTCCATAATAACCACATCCCTTGCATACCCTTTGAACATTTTCTCTTATCATTTTTAAGGGAACTGAATTAATAGCCGCATGACCTACAGGGCAGTCTAAGCCTCTTTGTGTAACCCTTCCAACTCCCTGACCACCATCAATGTTAATAACACCCATATCATTTAGGCTAACATAAGCGTAAATTAACATACCATCAGTTACATCAGGGTCATCGCCACTATCTTTTTTTACACAACAGCTAACTTTATCAATATGTATCATTGGTTCTAAAATATTTATTGTCATAATTTCATCATTTGGCAGTCTTACTGAAACTTCATTTACTATTTCCTCTTGTAAAAGCATCTTAACAGCTGCTGTTGCAGCTGCAGTAGCGCATGTGCCTGTAGTAAACCCAAATCTCAATTTTTTACCATTTTTCACTATATATTCATTCATATATTGCTCCCATTTATAAAAACAAAAAAATCCCCCAATTTCTTGGAAGATTAATAAATCACGCAAATATTCTCACATAACTAAATTATTTTAGATAATCCTCCCGAATATCATCAAATATAACTTGGCAGGTCTCC
>JBGUET010000043.1:0-11152 GCA_041821225.1 Sedimentibacter sp. | reverse complement strand
AGGCTTACCATGGATAAATTGTATATAGCTTCATTTGTAGCATTACTAATATACATTGGAGAGTAATATGGAAGTATAAGATTGATTGAAGGAATCAAATTCAGCATGTTCTCACTATTTAGTTGGACACCATCTCCACCTAAAAATGGATACATTAAATTTTCATTGAACCACAACCTTAAATTAGGTATAAAATAAGCACAATCCGCTTCTCGTCCCTGAATATCCATCAAATCCTTTCCACTTCCAGACATTATTCCTAAAATAATTTTTTTAACCTCTATATTATGTTTTTTTAATATTGGGTCTAATTCTTTAATTCTGTAACCTTTATGTAGCAAATCATCCACTAATATAACAGGTTTCTCAAAAGATTTTATTGTCTTTATTTGATTTTCTATTGGTGAATAAAATGGATATTCTTTAATTTTAAATCGTTTGGCATCAGTTGAGTAAACTTTCTCAGTATGCAATGATTTTGTCACTGTGTTAGGAACTACCATACCCTTTAAAATGTTGCCAAAAGGAACGCACATATAGTCACCTAAGACCCTTGGAACTTGAGGTTCATTGCTTACATTATTCATACTGCATATCTTATTAATTAATGTCTGGTTAATCATATCATTGTCTATAGACAACACTAAACTGCCTGGATACAGCTCAGTCATTGCTTTTTGAAGCTTTTTCCTTGAGCTTTCGATTACTTCAATAACCTTTGGATTTGCATTAAGGGGTTCTTTTATAAAGCTCTTCAAATTAAGTGTAAGACAAATAGGAAATTTCATATCAACTTCATAAACAGTTTTACTGATATTTTCATCTTCAATTTTACTAAAACCCTGAAGTTCCAATGTTTCAAGTACTTCTTCACTGTTTGTATTTGACATTATATTGTGATACAGCGCATATGTAAAATCATTTTTAAGGCAGTAAGCCAAAGTTTCAGTTATTATTATTTGTTCCATATTGTCGTAAATTTTACTTGGATTTATAAAAATTCCATCAATTACAATAATTCTACCTGCTGTTTTTTCCCTAACATAGTTTGCAATATGCTGGCTTTGAAATTCAGAATAGACTTCTGAGGAGCCAATTTTGTGGAATGCTGAAAATCCAAGTAGCTTGTTATCATTTTTCCCATCTCGTATAATCATTAATTTTATATTTTTTGATATTAACTTTTCTCCGATATTTTCGTATAAGTTTGTATGCATAAAAATGTAATGGCCTATTTCATCCACAATTTTTTTACTTAAATCATCAACAACTTCAATAATAAATGGTTTAGATTTTAATATACTTTTATCTAAAGGCTCCCTAATATACAAATTCCTGTCATAAATGAAGCTTTGAGCCAAAGGATCTATTAAATTTGAAATGTCTCTGTTATTATCAATGTTTTCCCTAATTTGAGTTGAACTTATTTCTTCTAAGTATAATGGAAGCTGAAGTTCAACAAGGGTACCTTTTATTCTCTTTTTAGTTTCCTCCGCTTTTTTAATTGCACTTGGAGTCAAATCATCTTTTGTACGTTTAAAAACTATGTGGTTAAAGCTGTGTACCGAGTTTTTTGTAGGTCTTGCCTTATAAGCAGTTGCATTCATCAATACATCGCCGCCAACAACAATATAAATATCTTTTTCAGGGAACAAATCTTTTAAATTTTTTAAATCATTAGTATTGGAAAGATTAACTGGAATATCGTCTGGAAACATAAATACTCCTAGCTCATCAGCTATGGACATATTAATAATTTGCCTTCTTATCATTCTTGGTTGAACTTTCTTCGACCATGAAAATTCATCAACAGCCAAGTATACATCATACCCTAGGTTTCTGATTTCATCCACAATTCCTTTGTGACTAAGGGAAAATGGGTCAAATGTACCTGGGAAAAATGCTATATTTTTGTTTTCTTTTATTTCAAAATTTTTAAAGTAAAATTCATAGTCACTTATAAACCTATATATGTGATTGAAGGAAGCTGAATTATTGAAAAAGAACAGGTCTCCTAATTCTTTTTCATTAATTAATGTGAGCAATTTCTTGTAAATAAGCAAGAAAAATTCATGCTTTTCTTTTAATGTCAATCTTTTAGAACCAAGAATAAGTTGCCCTATTGCAAGGAATGTTTCCTGCTTAACCTGTATATTGTAGTTAGCTAAACCACTTAGAATAATACCAAGCATCTTAACAAGTCTTTTATTATATGCTTCCTCATCTTCAACAAACCTTGATTTATACTCTGGATAATTCTGTACCATTATTCCTAGAGTGTTTATTACCAAAGCACTTGCTCTCTCATTTGATCCTTTGTATATGTTTTTTAAATCATAAATAAATTCATCTAATTCCTTTGGTGTCAATAGCATTACAAATCGCCCAAGATACTCAGGAATGTATTTAGCATATTGCAGTTCGTCTATTTCAAGACCTTTGATTAATTCAATAGCAATTTCATTTCTTTGGTCTATAGATAACAACGGACCAATTTCTACTAGAGAATTCCCTGCTTTATTTCTAACAGATTCTTTAGCGCTTACTTTAACAAGATTTGCCAAGTGTGTTGCTGTTTGAAGCAAAGCTACATCGTTTGTATTTTTAATATGGTCCATAATATAATCGATGCTTATGGTTTTAACATTCCATGGTGTTGCAGCTTTAAGGTTATTAAGGAATAAATCAGATGTCTTATATCTGCTACTTGTTATAAGTGTTTTATATTTGAATACTAAATCTTCATTCATTTTTAAATTCTTAGCTATTTTATATTTTAAATAATTAATACATAATCCATCATTTTCCGAAATATCTATAATGTATTCTCGAATTCTTTCAAACGAAACACTAACTGCATCCTTATTCTTGACTATCAAATTTAAAAACTGCACTGCCATAAGTCTTATGTCATTAGCATCATTGTCCAAGGACTTAATAGCGTAATCTATTAAGTAAGTCAATTGATCTGAATCATATAAGTTTACAGGTATGCTTAAAAGCGAATTAAGAGAACTTATTTTTGCAATATATTCATCATTTTCACTCCTAAAATATTTTAAGAATATATTTAAATAACTTTTTTTATCTTTGGTTCGACTAGAATTAATTACAGAATTTACAAATATTCTAAAAGAATATCCTATCCATTCCTTGTGATTATCAGTTACTTTATAACCAGGGTCTAGGAATAGTCCCAAATATTTATCCCATAAGGACAAACTAGTCAAATCCTCATTAGTATTTACTTTTACATCTACTGGTAATTCTTTAGTATATTCCAAGTCAAAGGATACTATTATACTTCCCAAAAGAGAAGCTGCTTGACGTCTTATGTCGCCTTCCCTATGAACTAACAGTTCGTATAAAAAACTTAACGTAAATAGTTTTTCCTTTTGAGAAAGATACATGGAGTATTCTTCCAATATACTTAAATAAGACCTTAGATTTTTCCAATCTTGTTCACTTCTTGCAGCCTCTATCATGCTAGTAAAATTAACTTCATTATTCAACTTGCTCATTAAAGAAGTGTTGTGCTCTATTGCCATATATTTAAAGTTTTCTACAACATCATAACCATCAATTAATGCGTAATCAATAGTTTTTACAGGATTTGGCTCCTCTGTTTTAAAGTTAATATCTACACCTTTATGAATTATATAATTTTCAAAGTCTTTTAACTTGCAATACACTCTAAAATATCTTTTTTCCTTTATTTCATCCACATTATCTAGTTTATCAAGTATTATCTGGAATGATTCACTTAAATCATAAATATACATTTCTCTGCCATTTTTAGTCGTCTTATTTTTAACTCTAAAATCTGCATAAATTAAAATCAAAGATTCCAAAGGCAAATTTTCAAGTTCTAAGTCCCAAGTAGAATGGTTTGCAGCAATCAAAGATATATTAGGCATATTGTACTTCATAAACCATTGATCTGTATAATAATAATGGAGATACGCCACTCTACTTTTTTCCAGACCTTTGCAACCATATTTACCTATATCATGACCTGCTGCTGCACCTGATACCAATCCTAAATTCACTGCAATCCCAGTTTTCTTAAGTTGCCTTGCAACATGCATAGCAACATAATGAACAGCTGCCACGTGTTTAAGCGAATTATATCCATTTACTTCAGCATCAAGCATCATTAGTTCATATATATAATTGTTTTCAAATTTATCTATAAAATTAACGTATTCATCTGGGTCAGCAAGTTCATTTATTTCATCTTGAGTTAAAAATTTAAAATCTGCAAACTTATCATATACATCACTATTTTTAGCATGATGCAAAATAGTTCTCAATATTGCAAGATATATAAGGACTCCATTTTCATATTTAGGATAAAGCTTCATTGTAGTAGCCTGAGGAAATGATTTATTTAAGACATATTGGAAAATATAAACAAGCCAATCTTTCGGGACTTCCGTGCAAACGCTATTCAAAATATCATAGGAAAGGTCAACCACATCCTTACACATAAACGTTTTTTTATTAATAAGAATCAGTAAATTATTTACAAATTTTTTGTTAATTATAAAGGACTGTATTTTCTCTTCTGAATAATTAATTTGTTTTAAAAATTCTTTTTTAGTTAAACTTTGCAATATTTCTTTATGTAATTCATTCAACATAAACCTGCTCATGCTATACCTCTCTAAATATGAATTTACTTACTTATATTATATCACAAGGCATAATAACCTGCAATATTTTCATTATTACCCTTAAATCAAATGAGAGCAATAATTTTACTTGAAAAATATTAAGAAATATATTATAGTAGTATAAATCAAAATTTGGAGGCACCTATGCATTTATTAACTTATTTTTATAATAATTTAGAGTCTGTTGGTTTTTTAAATCAGGAAAAAAATGTTGTTATACCTGCTTCATCAGTATTTTCTAAATTAAATTTACCATCTCCCACGAACATGCTTGATTTAATTGACTTATTCGGTAATATTGATTTAGACAAAATAGATGAAATTCTATTATCCACCTCTGATGAAATAGAATTAAGTAAGGTGAAAGTTTTATCGCCAATACCATATCCAAGAAGAAATATACTGTGTCTAGGCAAAAATTATTTAGACCATATAAATGAAGTTAAAGGCCTGAAAAACGTAAATGCAAGTATACCTACCAAGCCAGTTTATTTTAGCAAAATAGCATATCCAACAATTGGCGATGGAGAAATTGTTGATTCCCATTCCAATATTGTAAAGCAACTAGATTACGAAGTAGAACTTGCAGTAATAATAGGTAAAAAATGTAAGGGCATATCTAAAGAAGAGGTTGAAGATTACATATTCGGTTATACCATAGCCAATGATGTTTCTTCAAGAGACTTACAGCAAGATCATATGCAATGGCACAAAGGCAAATCACTAGATACATTCTGCCCTTTAGGACCTTACATCGTTCTCAAATCAAATATTCCATATCCACCGGAATTATCAATTCAGTGTTACATAAACGGTGAATTAAGACAAAACGGCAACACTAGGCAATTGATATTCGATATTCCAACAATAATCAGCGATTTATCTTCAGGTATTACATTGTATCCAGGTGATATAATACTCACAGGAACTCCAGCAGGAGTTGGAGCAGGCTTCAATCCACCTAAATACATGAAAACAGGAGACAAGATGGAGTGCGCAATTGAAAATATCGGAACACTTACTAATACAATAAAATAAGTTAAAATATGTTTTCTAAAGATAGACATTCATTTTCTTTAATAATATTAAATAGAACTCTTAAGTGCTCAAGCTCCGCTTGAGCCATATTTTTATCCCTATTTCTTATGAATGAATCAAGTTTTCTTATGGATAAATCAATGTTATCTATTTCAGATTGATTAATAAAATATACCCATAAATTTCTAGTTCTTTCCCACTTTTCAAAATATAACTCCATATTGCACTCAGCTTTTTGCCAGTCTTCAACATAAATTAAATTTGATAAGTCTACGAGTTTTTCCCAATAATAATTTGTGACTGGTTCTACGGATGTAAAATGAAACCATGCCCATACTCCTATAAAAGCAAGTAAGACTATTAAAGAAATTATTACCATTTTCATTAGCTACCTCTTGTAAAAAACAAATTTATTATTCTCATCAATAAAACCATATAGAACCTGTTTGGGTTTTAATTTTTTTTCATTAAGTTCTTTATGTAAATCCTTACTAGGAATATTATACTTGCTTAAATTTTTAACCATTACACGCCCGTCCAATATAGTTGCAACAGGTATTCTTTTACACTTTGTCCCTGGTTCTTCATCTGGAGCAATAATGCTCATTTCTCCATTAGTTTCCATAATTAAATAGTCAATATTTTCAACGCTGTAATACCCTTTTAACCGCATTTGCCCTAAGACATCATTTATATTTATTCTTAACCTGTTCATATCTTTTGTATTGAATTTTCCATGGTCAATTATAATTGTGGGAGTTCCACATATGATTTTTCTTGCAGTATTGCTTTTTAAAGTAATAAATGATATAAAGCACTGCAAAAACATAATAGTAGCAATCGCCATAAACCCGTGGGTCATGGGAGAATTCAAGTCTTCCATGGGCATTACTGCAAGTTCAGCAAGCATTAATGAAACAACAAGATCAAAGGGTTGAAGTTCTCCTAATTCTCCTTTTCCCATTACTCTCATAGCAATAAGTAAAATTCCATACAATATAAATGCTCTTATAGCAACAATAATCATAACTACCTCTCTCAAAGTCACACCCATATGTATTCTAACCAACAAAATAAAGACTATTCTAGAAAGGTACAAAAAAAAATACTCGGATTCCGAGTATTTTCATATTTTTATACTGCTTTATTAATCACATTTTTTAATTTTGCAAAAATCATTCTACCTGCAGCTGTTTGCAAAACGCTAGTTACTGTCACTACAACAGAATCTCCTATACATTTTTTACCGCCTTCGACTACGATCATAGTACCATCATCTAGGTATGCCAGTCCTTGCCCTGATTCTTTTCCATCTTTTACAACCATTAAAGTCATTTCCTCACCAGGAAGAACTATTGGTTTTACAGCATTTGCTAATTCATTGATGTTTAAAACTTCTACACCTTGGAATTCAGCTACTTTGTTTAAATTGAAATCATTAGTCAATACTTTTCCACCAAGATCTTTGGCAAGTTTCAAAAGCTTTACATCAACCTCTATGTTGTCTCCATAGTCTTTTGATTCTATCAATACATTTACTGTTTCATCCTTCTGCAAAATATTCAATATATCCAATCCTCTTCTGCCTCTGTTGCGCTTAAGACTATCAGATGAATCCGCAATATGTCTTAATTCTTTAAGCACAAATTCAGGAATAACAAGAGTTCCTTCAATAAATCCTGTTTTGCATATATCTGAAATTCTTCCATCGATTATAACACTTGTATCAAGTATTTTAGGAGATGTTATCTCCCTCTTGAAATTTCTATCCTGTTTCTTAGATGCTGTTCCTTTTTTAAGGTTTAATTGCGGCCATATAACATCATCTTTTTTTCTTGTTGATATTTTTATTCCTAAATAACCAAAAAGTAAATAAGATAATACAGAAACAATAGTCCCTACATACTTAATGTCTGCAAATGGTTGACTTATGAGGAATGCTATTACAAAGCCCACAATTAGGCCAAGAGCTCCCCATATAATATCATTAGTGGAAAATTTCAATAGTTCCTTTTCGAATGATTCAACTATATTTTGGCCGACCTTTTTAATTTTAGCAGAAAGAAGAAGAATTATAATTCCGAAAATTAAACTAATACCTATAATTACCAATACGTTTTGTAATCCTGTAAATTTAAGAAGACCATTTTGATTTAATATTACCCCTATAATAGCACCTATAGATGCACCCACAATGGTAATGATTGCCCTTGCAATTTTATCTATCATATACTCACCTCCCTTTAATTATACCCATATTTTGTTATATTATTTAATGTAACACATTTTTTGTTTTTTGGCTACATTATTTAAGAAAATTTTATGAAATTATTATTACAAACAATTTAATTTTCCAATAAAAAAAGAATAATGCACTAAACATTTTAAATGCTATTTTTCTAGTGCATCTTCATTAATTATATTTTCTATATACTCTTGTACATGATCACTATCCATTTCAGTTGAAAGAGATATTTCACTAACAAGCATTTGTTTTGCACTTACCAGCATTTTCTTTTCTCCAGTTGACAATCCTTTTTCTCTGTCTCTATAAGTTAAATCTCTAACTACCTGTGCCACAGCAGCTATATCTCCTGTTTTCATCTTAATCATATTATCTCGATATCTTTTATTCCAGTTAGAATCATTTAGTACCGCGGCTTGTTTCAATATATTATATACGCCATCTACAAGACTCTCTCCAATAATGTCCCTCAAACCAATATTGTTAACATTGTCCACAGGAATCATCAGCTTCATTTCTCCAATTGGCATTTTTAACACAAAGTAATTTTTTATTTCGCCTAATATTTCTTTTGATTCTACAGTTTCAATTATGCCTGCTCCGTGCATAGGATATACTACCTTATCACCTAATTTAAACATTGAACCACCTCCTAACTTTTAGTATACACCATACGATTATGAATGTCAAATTTATCATTATACCTTGCAACTATATTAATGTCAACATTAAATATTGAGATTTTCTTTAATATTTCAACTTATTTAAAATGTAAAGCCAGTAATAAATACTGTTTTTACTGTGACAAACAATGTTTTAATTTTTATAAAAAACAAGTGCTTAAAATTTATTTCAGCACTTGTTTATAAATTTATTTTTTATTTTTAACAATATCTCTGCATTTTTCCATTATATTTTCTTTAGTCAATAAGTACTTTTTAAGAAGGTCTTCTGGTTTTCCAGATTCTCCAAAAGTATCTAATACTCCAATTCTTTTTACAAGAACAGGATATTCGTCTGAAAGGACTTCTAAAACAGCACTTCCAAGTCCACCTATAATACTGTGTTCCTCAGCAGTTACTATTGCTTTTGTTTGTTTAGCTGCTTTGATTATAATATCTTTGTCAATAGGCTTAATGGTGTGAATGTTTATAACCCTTGCATCAATTCCTTCTTCGCTCAACAGCATGGCTGCTTTTAATGATTCTTGAACCATTATGCCCGTAGCAATTATAGTAACATCATTTCCTGCCCTAAGCTCAACGCCTTTTCCTATTTCAAATTCGTACGTTTCATCATATACATCTTCAACTGCCATTCTACCAAGTCTTATATAAACAGGACCAACATATTCTGCCGCTTTTAATATAGCCTGCTGCGCTTCTATAAAGTCAGCTGGATTAATAACTGTCATATGTGGAATACTTCTCATTAAGCTTATATCTTCAA
Organism: Sedimentibacter sp.; assembly: GCA_041821225.1. GTDB lineage: Bacteria > Bacillota > Clostridia > Tissierellales > Sedimentibacteraceae > Sedimentibacter. Next base: position 1,744 of record JBGUET010000043.1, on the reverse strand, counting down.
TTGCTTGATGTGATGCCCCATCTTCACCAACGGTTAGTCCCGCGTGTGTAGCTGCAATTTTAACATTCAATGATGGATAAGCAACTGAATTTCTTATAATTTCAAAGGCCCTTCCTGCTGCAAACATTGCAAATGAACTTGCAAATGGTATTTTCCCTGCAATAGCCATACCAGCAGCCGTGCCCATTAAGTTTTGCTCCGCGATACCTACATTAAAAAATCTCTCAGGACTGACTTTTTTAAATTCAGCAGTCTTTGTTGAACCAGATAAATCAGCATCTAAAACAACCACATTAGGATTGTTCGCTGCAAGTATTTTCAGAGCCTCTCCGTATGCTTCTCTTGTTGCTCTAGCCATTCAAGCCACCCCCTATTTCTTCCATTGCAGTGCAAAATTCTTCGTCGTTGGGAGCTTTTCCATGCCATGAAGCCTTACCTTCCATGAAAGAGCAGCCCTTACCTTTTATTGTTTCAGCTATAATAATTGCTGGCTTTCCAATTATAGTCTTTCTTTCTTCAAATGCTCTTTCTAACGAACCAAAATCATGTCCGTTAGCCTTAATAACATGCCAGCCAAATGCTTCCCATTTTTTGTCTATTGGCTCCACTGTCATAACGTCATTGTTTCTTCCATCTATTTGAAGTCCATTGTGGTCTAGAATAGCTGTTATATTATCTAGTTTATAGTGACTTGCAAGCATTGCTGCTTCCCATATCATGCCTTCTTGTATCTCACCGTCACCTAGAAGTACATAGACTTTATTTTTTCTTTTGTCAAGTTTAAAGGTGAGAGCCATACCATTTGCTATAGAAAGGCCCTGACCTAATGAACCTGTTGAAGCTTCAACCCCAGGTAGTTTATTCATATCTGGGTGTCCCTGTAGTTTAGAATTAATTTGACGAAGAGTTCCTATTAAGTCTTTGCTAATAAATCCCTTTTCCATAAGGACAGAATATAAAACTGGCGCACCATGTCCTTTTGACAAAACAAAACGATCTCTATTTTCATCTTTAGGGTCAACAATATTCATTTCTTTGTAATATAAATAAGTTACAATTTCCACCGCCGATAGTGAGCCTCCAGGGTGTCCTGATTTTGCTTCATATATCATAGTCAAAATGTTTTCTCTAATACTTTGAGCTACAACTTTTAAATCTTCATAATTCATCTTATCCTCCGTTATTTAATTAATAATTATTACCAATTTTTACTTTCTACTATCTTGGTACAGTATCCCAATCTTTTAAGAACTGGTCAATACCCTTATCAGTCAATGGATGTTTTGTCATTTGTACAATAATTTTATAAGGAACTGTAGCAATATGACATCCAATTCTTGCAGCATTTGTTACATGCATAGGATGTCTTATGCTAGCTGCAATAATCTCTGTTTCAATATTAAAATTTCTAAATATATCAACTATTTCAGAAACAAGTTCCATCCCGTCACAACTTATATCATCTAGTCTCCCAACAAAAGGACTAACGTAAGTTGCACCTGCCCTAGCAGCTAAAAGCGCCTGACTTGCGGAAAAAATCAAAGTAACATTTGTTTTTATATTTTCTTTATTAAGTATTTTAACTGCTTTAAGTCCCTCAATAGTCATAGGAATTTTAATGATTATATTTTTATGTATTTTTACTAGCTCTTTAGCCTCTTTAATCATTCCTTCACAATCAATGCTTATTACTTCAGCACTTATGGGACCATCAACAATTTCAGTGATTTCTTTAACAACTTCC
>JBGUET010000042.1:0-11190 GCA_041821225.1 Sedimentibacter sp. | reverse complement strand
ATATCAAATAATGTTGTTGCAAAAATGCAACGAAATGATTTGGAAATGTGCTAATAATGATTTCTCATTAAAATAAATCTATAAAGAAACAGCTGAATTTAAGCAATATTTAGCTGTTTCTTTATTTTTTGACTTTTGGCATACTTTTTGCTCTATATACTATTGTATAGAATAAAATAGAAAGGATGTATTGAAATGGCTTTAATGACAGGAGAACAGTATTTAGAAAGTATTAAAAAAATGAATATGCAAATATATATGTTTGGAGAAAAGATAGAAAATTCTATAAATAATCCAATGCTTAGACCATCATTGAATTCTGTGAAGGCAACATATGATTTAGCGCAGCTACCTGAATATGAAGACTTGATGACTGCAACATCCTCAATTACAGGGCAGAAAATTAATAGATTTACTCATATTCACCAAAGCACTGAAGACCTTGTAAAAAAAGTAAAAATGTTAAGATTGTTAGGTGGGAAAACCGCTTCATGTTTTCAACGATGTGTTGGTATGGATGCTTTTAACTCAGTTTACAGCACAACTTATGAAATAGATAAAGCTTATGGAACAAATTATCATGAAGAGTTTGTAAAATATATGAAATATGTTCAAGAAGGTGATTTAACCGTTGATGGAGCTATGACAGACCCTAAAGGTGACAGATCATTATCTCCAAGTAAACAAGTAGACCCAGATTTGTATTTGCGTGTTGTAGAAAGAAGAAAAGATGGTGTAATTGTAAGAGGTGCTAAAGCACATCAAACAGGTATATGCAATTCACATGAAGTTTTAGTTATGCCAACCATTGCAATGGGACCTGATGATAAAGATTATGCAATTGCGTTTTCAGTTCCTGTAGATGCAGAAGGCATATTAATGATAGTTGGCAGGCAATCATGTGATACAAGAAAATTAGAAGGTTCAAAACTAGACATGGGTAACAGCGAATTTGGAGGGATGGAAGCTCTTTTAATATTTGATGATGTATTCGTTCCAAATGATAGAATATTTTTAAATGGTGAGACGGATTTTGCGGGAATGATGATTGAAAGATTCGCAGGATATCACAGACAAAGTTACGGTGGTTGTAAGGTAGGAGTGGGTGATGTGCTTATAGGTGCATCAGCATTAATAGCAGATTACAACGGAGCGCAAAAAGCTTCACATATTAAAGATAAATTAATAGAAATGACTCATTTAAATGAAACACTGTACAGTTGCGGAATTGCTTGCTCAGCCGAGGGGCATAAAACAGAAGCAGGTAACTATATAATAGATTTGCTTTTAGCAAATGTATGTAAACAAAATATAACTAGGTTTCCTTATGAAATTGCAAGATTAGCTGAAGATATTGCAGGAGGATTAATGGTTACTGCACCTTCGGAAAAAGATTTAAATGATCCGAAATTAGGTCCATATATAGAGAAATATTTAAAAGGTGTTAACGGCGTATCTGTTGAAAATAGATTAAAAGTATTAAGGCTTATTGAAAACTTGACTTTGGGAACTGCAGCTGTTGGCTACAGAACAGAGTCAATGCATGGAGCAGGCTCACCGCAAGCTCAAAGAATCATGATTGCAAGACAAGGCAATATTAGTGGAAAGAAAGATTTAGCAAAAGCTATTGCTAAAATTAAGGAATAAGGGGTTTTTATATGCTTGATAAAATTGAACAAACATTAGATTTATACGTAAGACCTCAATTGTCACAGCATTATGGGAATTTGGAGGTTCTTGATTTTAAAGATGGTACGTTGGAAGTCAAGTTGCTTGGTCAATGCAGTAACTGCCCTTCATCAAAATATACAATTGAACATTTTGTTGTACAAGAATTAAGAAAATATATTTCTGAAGTTAAAAATGTTGTATTGATTGATGGAGTAAGCGATGAGTTGTTAAATTTTGCTAGGAAAATATTGAATCATGAAAATCGGAATTAAATATTGCGGTGGGTGCAATCCAAAATATAACAGGACAAATTTATTAAAATGTTTAAAAGATGAATACAATGATGCGTCATTTGAAACAGCGAAGGATGACGTATACTATGATGTAGTAATTGTTTTATGTGGCTGTTCAAGTGCATGTGCTAATCATGAAAAATTGATTGGAAGACGAAAAATAATAATTACTGATGAAAATGATTGTATTAAAGCAAAACAAATTATTAGCGAATTAAATAATTGTAAAATTACTTAGTTGTTGGCATTTTGCAAATGCCTAATTTAGATATAATAAGGAGAAATGGAAATGACAAAGAGAAGAACTCAAACAATGGATGGCAATACTGCTGCTGCATACTCTTCCTATTCCTTAACTGATATTGCAGCAATATATCCTATTACCCCCTCATCGCCAATGGCAGGTCTTGTTGATGAGTGGTCGTCAAACGGAAAAAAGAATATTTTTGGAGAAACAGTCTTGGTTAAGGAAATGCAATCTGAAGGCGGGGCTGCAGGAACTCTTCATGGGGCTTTGCAATCAGGCGCGCTAACTTCAACATATACGGCCTCACAGGGATTATTATTAATGATTCCAAACATGTACAAAATAGCAGGAGAATTGCTTCCAGCAGTATTTCATGTTAGCGCACGTTCTTTAGCTTCTAATTCACTTAGTATTTTTGGAGATCATCAAGATGTTATGGCAACAAGGCAGACGGGGTTTACATTGCTGGCGTCAAGCAGCGTTCAACAAGCTATGGATTTAGCTGCAGTAGCACATTTAAGTGCTATAAAATCACGTCTTCCAGTATTGCACTTCTTTGATGGTTTTAGAACATCACATGAAGTGCAAAAAATTGAAGTTCTAGAATATGAGGAATTAGCTAAATTAGTAGATTATGATGCCATTAAAGCATTTAGAAATCACTCTCTTAGCCCAAATCACCCTGTGCTTAGAGGAACTACACAAAATCCTGACGTATTCTTTCAATTAAGAGAATCAATTAATAAATTTCATGATGCAGTTCCTGAAATTGTTCAATCATACATGGATGAAATTAACAATCTTACAGGAAGAAACTATAGACTGTTTAATTATTATGGAGATGAGCAGGCTGAAAATATTATTGTAGCAATGGGTTCAGGCTGCGAAACAATCAGTGAGGTTGTGGATTATTTAAATAGCAAGGGAGAAAAAGTAGGACTTTTAGAAGTGCATTTATACAGACCTTTCTCTGCAGATTTTATGTTAAATGAAATTCCCAAATCAGTTAAAAAGATTGCAGTTCTTGATAGAACAAAGGAACCAGGAGCAAATGGAGAACCATTGTACTTAGATGTAAAAAATGCATTTTATAGAGCCGAAAATGCACCAATAATTGTTGGTGGAAGATATGGTCTAGGCTCTAAAGATTTCAAGCCTGATGATGTAATTTCTGTTTTCAACAACTTGGAAGCAGATAAACCTAGAAATGATTTCACTGTAAGCATAGTTGATGATGTTACTTTTAAATCATTGTCCATGAGTGAAGAAAGCATTGATCCTACTCCTAAGGGAACAATTGCTTGTAAATTTTGGGGATATGGATCAGATGGAACAGTTAGTGCAAATAAATCTGCAATAAAAATAATTGGTGACAATACTGATTTTTATGCACAGGCTTACTTTGAATATGATGCTAAAAAATCCGGTGGACTTACTATATCACATCTTAGATTTGGAGAATTGCCAATCAGAGAACCCTATACAATTAACAGAGCAGACTTCATAGCATGTCATAATCAAGCCTATGTTAATAAGTATGATTTGTTAGCAGGAGTTAAAAATGGCGGAAAATTCTTACTAAACTGTATTTGGAGTGAAGAAGAATTAGAAGAGCAGTTACCTGCATCTATGAAAAGAGACATTGCTAACAATAAAGTTGAATTTTATATAATAAATGCTGTTGATATTGCTAAAAAAATAGGACTTGGCGGACGTATAAATATGATTATGCAGGCTGCTTTTTTCAAACTTGCTCAAATCATTCCGATAAAAGAAGTTTCCGAATATTTGAAAAAAGGAATAGAAAAATCATATGGAAATAAAGGTCAAAATGTAATTGATATGAATAATCTTGCTGTGGACAAGGGCTTTGAAAGTATTAAACTTGTGCATGTGCCAGAGTCTTGGAAAACAGCATCGAATATTAAAGCTGAAATCGATCCTAATATGCCTCGATTTATTGAAAAAGTAATACTTACCATGAACAGACAAGAAGGAGATAAACTTCCGGTTAGCGCGTTTAATGATCACGAAGACGGTTCGTTCCCTTTAGGCGTAACAGCTTGGGAAAAACGTGAAATTGCAATAGATGTTCCTCTTTGGAATTCAAGCAAATGCATTCAGTGCAATCAGTGTTCATTTGTATGTCCCCATGCAGTAATAAGACCTACGCTACTTACAGAGAAAGAAATGGAAAATGCACCAGAAGGATTTGTGACTGTTGCAGCAACTGGATTTAAGGATATGAGATATCATTTGGCTGTTTCAGCTCAAGACTGTACAGGCTGTGGTAGTTGTGTAAATATTTGCCCAGCAAAAGAAAAAGCTATAGAAATGAGACCGTTGGCAATTAATAGAGTTCAGTATATTAAGGATTGGAATTTTACAAAAGATATTATTCCTAAAGAAGTTCCACAAAACATTGCAAAAACTGTTAAAGGAAGCCAATTTAGGAAGCCATTGATAGAATTTTCTGGCGCTTGCGCCGGATGCGGTGAAACTCCATATGCTAAATTAGTAACTCAAATGTTTGGTGACAGAATGATGATTTCAAATGCTGCAGGATGTTCAACTGTATGGGGCGGTTCTCCACAAGTGTCCTATACAGTAAATGACAAAGGTCATGGACCTTCTTGGGGATTTTCCCTATTTGAAGATAATGCTGAGTATGGTTTTGGTATGTACATAGGAGTTAAAAAAATTAGAAATGCCACAAAAGATAAAGCTGTTGAAGCAATTGCAAATGGTGTGAGCAAAAAAGCAGAAGAAGCATTAAAGGAATGGCTTGATGGATTTGAAAATTCAGATGGAACTAGAGAACGTGCAGATAAATTAGAATCAACATTAGAAGCAGAAAAGGGTACGGATAAATTGCTGAACAGAATTTATGACAACAAAGATTATTTTATAAAAAGGTCACACTGGATATTTGGTGGTGATGGATGGGCTTATGACATTGGATACGGTGGGTTGGACCATGTGATGGCATCTGGAGAAAATGTAAATGTATTAGTATTTGATACAGAAGTTTATTCCAATACTGGAGGGCAATCATCTAAAGCAACTCCTACTGCAGCAATTGCAGAGTTTGCTTCAAGCGGCAAGAAAACCAGAAAGAAAGATTTAGGCATGATGGCAATGACCTATGGCTATGTCTATGTAGCACAAATAGCTATGGGTGCCGATAAAAGCCAGACACTAAAGGCAATCATTGAAGCGGAAAATTATCCAGGACCATCACTGATTATTGCATATTCACCTTGCATAAATCATGGAATTAAAGCAGGAATGGGCAAATCACAATTACAAGAAAAGGCAGCTGTGGAAGCAGGATATTGGTCATTGTATCGCTACAATCCACAATTGGAAGGTGAAGGAAAGAATCCATTCTCTTTAGATTCTAAGGCACCAACAAAAGATTTTAAAGAATTTTTGATGAGTGAAGTAAGGTTTGCATCTCTTTATAAAATGTTCCCAGACAAAGCTGATGAATTATTTAATAAAGCAGAATCTGATGCTAAATACAGATATGAAAAATATATGAAAATGGCAAAATAATAGAATTTCAAAGAGGCAAAATTCAAATATAATAGGGCAAAGGTAAAATAAGAGGCATTTTTTAGTAAAAGAGTTGTACAGAATAGAAAATTTAATTCTATTAGGTGCAGCTCTTTTTATTTTTGTAGCTGTATTGAAAAAATCGTGGTAATGCATTACAATAGATTACTTGAACAATGATAATATTAAAATAAAAAGTTTAATGTTAGGAAGAAAATAAGTATGGATAAGAAAAATAAATTTAAAATAATTAAAATAATTTTATTTGTTTTAATGGCAGCTTTGATCATTTATCAAGGACAAAAGGAGATAGAGTCCATAGATTTTGCCAAAACAATATCCCTTATAAGAAGTTTTAATACTTCTACAATTGTATTGTTTTTTATACTTGGTTTGGCAAGTATATTTTTGATGACTTTATATGATTTTGTCATTGTGAATCACCTTAAATTAGATATTAAAAAACTAACTATTTTTAATGTTTCCTTTATTGCAAACACTGCAAACAACATATCTGGTTTAGGTGGGCTTACAGGGGCGTCAATAAGGGCTGTTTTTTTCAAAAAAAGAACTGACAATTTGGATGATATTACTAATTATTCATTGTTGCTTTTACCTGCTACTGGTGTGGGATTGTCTATTCTATCCATATTGTCTATTGTTAAAATTAAATATATTGAGCCTATATTGCAACAATATAAATGGCTTTATATTTTGCTTGTAGCTTTCTTGGCATTTTTAATTATATATTTTTATATTGATAAAATATATTGTTGGGTAAATAAGAAACAATATAATAAAATTGATAATGAAACACTTGTAGTAAAATTTAAATTATTAGCAGTGTCATTTCTAGAATGGTTTGCTGCATATCTGTTTTTTTCGTTCATTGTAAAACAATTCAACACAAGTATAAGCATTTATGTCTTATTAGGAGTGTTTACATTAGCCTCTATTTCAGGCATAGCTAGTATGATTCCAGGAGGAGCAGGGTCTTTTGATCTAATTGTGTTGTTAGGCCTTAAAAATTTTGGGTTTAATGTAGAAAATATTTTAGCAATATTAATTATATATAGAACTTTTTATTATTTTATACCATTTGCAATTGGAATCATTTTTACACTTATACTACAGCTTTTAAAAAAGAAAAGCGAATCTAATGATGTCGAAATAAAAAAGGTCAAAAATTTTATTGACAAAACATCAAATTTTACAAATCTGTTATTGAGGGCATTAGTGTTTTTAAGTGGTTTAGTATTATTGGTATCGGCTTTAATTCCAGGGATTGGGGAAAGATTGAAAATTGCTTCTGAACTTTTATCTTTTTCAATATTGCAGTGGTCTCATCAATTATCTATATGTATTGGTGTTCTACTGATTGCCATATCAATAGAAATTGGAATGAAGGTTAAACGTGCATATAAAGTTACATTTTATTTGCTCATATTAGGTGCAATTTTCACCTTCCTAAAGGGATTTGATTATGAGGAGGCGATCTTTTTAAGTGTAGTATTGCTATTGTTGTATTTTTCTAAAGATAGTTTTCATAGAAAAAGTCTACCCTTTAACTGGTTAGGTACATTAGTTAATTTAAGTATTGCATTTATATGCTTGTTAATCTATGCCAAATTAAGGCATTTTATTTTAATAGATTTTTTGGATAAATACAACATATCAACAATATTAAAATACGGAACATTAAAATCAAACTACAACGGAATTATAGCCTATGCATCGTTAATTGTTTTTATGATAATATGGCATATCACAATGCCTAAAATTGAATTTGATGAGCGCTACGAAGGTATTGATGAAATAAAGTTCAATGAATTTCTTGAAAAAAACACAGGTCATTACTTAACTCATTTAATATTGCTAGATGATAAAAATATTTTTTGGGCTGTTGGAAGTAAGGTTGCTATTGTGTATCAAAAAAGTCACAACATAATAATTGTACTTGGAGACCCTATTGGCGATGAAAAATATTTTAGCGAGGGAATATCTGAATTTCAAGAATTTATTGACGAATATGGGTACAAAGCAGCTTTTTACGAAGTGAGCGAAACTTTTTTGCCAATTTATCATGACCATGGATATGATTTTTTCAAATTAGGGGAAACTGCAATTGTAAATCTAGATGAATTTCAATTAGTTGGAGCCAAATATAGAGACTTTAGAAATGTCATAAGCCGTTTTCAAAGAGACGGATACATATATGAATTGTTTCAATCTTTGCCAGATGAATTGTTTGGACAATTAAAAATAATTTCCGACGAATGGTTGGATGGTAGAAAAGAAATGGGATTTTCTCTTGGGAGTTTTGATGTGAAATATTTAAAACATTCACCTATTGCCTTAATAAAAGCAGCTGAAACAAATGAAATTATAGCGTTTGCTTCAATTATGCCATGCTATGACCACAACCAATCAGTTTCTCTAGACTTAATGCGGTTTAAAAAGGAAGTTCCAAATAACACTATGACATATCTTATTTTAAAATTGCTCATTGACTACAAGGAAGCGGGATATAAATTCTTTAATCTAGGCATGGCTCCTTTGTCAAATGTTGGTAAAATGGAAAATGCTCATTTGTCTGAAAAATTAGCTAATTCGTTTACTCAATATGGCAATCATTTTTACAGTTTTAAGGGTCTTCATAATTATAAAGATAAATTTTATCCTAATTGGGAGGGCCGCTACTTAGCTTATGAAGATATAAGGTTGCTTCCATCTTCTTTAATCGAAGCAACAATTCTAATTCATTCAAATAAAGAGGATAATCAAAAAAATGAGTAAGACATGTTATTATATGCCTTACTCTTGTTAGTTGGTTTCAATAATAATTATATGCTAGCTTTAATTAAAAACTTGATAAGCTAACAGATTGGTATTTTTCCAAATAGTCTTTAGCAACCTGGGGGAAAAGTGCATAGGATAAAACATCTTGTTCTGAATGTGCTAAAGCCCCTATTTCTTCTTTTAATTTTTCAAACCCGTTATTTAATAAATCAGCTGGTCTGACTGTTATAACTTCTTCATTCCCAATAATAATATGCCTTATTTCATCAGAAATAATACCTGCAGGCTTTCCGTACATACCCTTTACATAATTTTTTATTTCTGTAGGAATCATCTTGTATCTAGTGCCTGACATTACATTGAAAACAGCCTGTGCTCCAATCATTTGGCTCATAGGAGTTACAAGTGGAGGAAATCCCAAATCTTCTCTAACCTTTGGAACTTCTGCAAGAACAGCGTCATACTTGTCACTGGCATTAAGTGCTTTCATTTGAAAAATCAAGTTAGAAAGCATCCCTCCAGGGATTTGATACTGCAATGTCTTAGGTTCTGTCATTAAAACTTTCATATTGTAAGTGCCGTTTTCTTGATATTTTTTCATTACTTCCTTGAAATAATCAGCACAATTGTTAAGATTGTCTAAATTTAACTCAGGGTCCCACTGAGTTTCTTTCAAGGATAAAGCAAGTGACTCTGTTGCTGGTTGTGATGTGCCTGAAGACAGTGGCGATATGGCTGTATCAACAATATCTACGCCTGCTTCTATTGCTTTGAGCATAGTCATTTGAGCTATACCACTTGTGCAGTGGGTGTGAAATTCTAAAGGTAGATGCGTTACTTCCTTTATTGCTTTTACTAGGTCATGAGCTTCGTAAGGAAGTAAAATTCCAGACATATCTTTTATACAAATTGAATCTGCTCCTGCGTTTTCAAAATCCTTGATTAATTTCAAATAATACCCTGTAGTGTGGACCGGGCTGGTTGTATAGGATATGGCACATTGGCAGTGTGCTCCTTCTTTTTTAATGACCTCTATTGATTTTCTTAAGTTTCTGAAGTCATTTAAGGCATCAAATATTCTTACTATGTCAATACCTTCATAAATTGCATTCTTTAAAAATCTTTCTACTATATCATCTGGGTAGTTTTTATAACCTACCAAATTCTGTCCTCTTGAAAGCATTTGAAGATTTGTGTTTTTAACATTAGCTCTTATTTTTCTAAGTCTTTCCCATGGATTCTCATTTAAGTATCTTAGGCATGCATCAAAAGTTGCTCCTCCCCATACTTCCATTGAATAAAATCCGGCTTTGTCCATTTCCGAAAGAATGGGTAATATTTCATTAGTGGTTAATCTTGTTGCAATAAGAGATTGATGTCCATCTCTAAGGGACGTCTCAGTAATTTTTAATTTAGGCATAAAACCTCCATTTAACTTTTCTTATAATCATTCTAACTGCATTATTCTTTAAAATAGTTGTAAAATAGCAGTTATTAGCATAGTATATTAAGCTTTCTGTTGATATGAGTTACATATGTATGTTATAATAACATACATAACTTATCTTGTATATATTAATTTGAAAACAGAATAGTTTGATTATGAAACAATCCTAAAAGGTAAACAAGTTATTATTGTATAAACATAATAATAACACTATTAATTACATTTGTACATAATTTAAATTGCAGTTTTCAATAAAACACACATAGATAAATAACTGTTTTAAAAATATAACTAATAAAATAAGGTGGTAAGCAATGGACCAAACAGATTTGAAAATTATCAGCATAATGCAGCAAGATGGAAGAATTTCTATGAAAGAATTAGGAAAAGTTGTATCCTTGAGCCCTCCTGCGGTTGCAGAAAGAGTGAAGAGACTAGAAGATGTAGGAATAATAGAAAAGTATAAAGCGGTAGTTAATAATGAAAAAGTTGGGAAACCTATTTGTGTTTTAATAAATGCATCAATTAAGCCAGAAAAACAAGAAAAATTTTTAGATTTTGCTAATAAAGCAGAAGAAATAGTGGAATGTCACCATGTTACAGGTCCCCACAGCATGATTATGAAAGCTTATTTAAGGGAAATGAGTCATCTTGAAGAGCTTGTAGGTAAAATTCAGTTTTATGGCAATACTGAGACCTATATCATAATGTCTAGCCCAATAGAAGGTAAAGAAATTTAACTGCTGCTGTTTTTTGTATTAATATATAAAACAACGGATGCAGACAATATTAATATACCCCCAAATATGCTAAGTAGATCAGGTATTTCTGATAAAAACAAATATGCAAGAACTGATGAAAAGATTATGCTAGAATAATCGTAAATTGAAATTTCAGAAGCCTGGCATACACTGTATGCTAAGGTTAATGATATTTGACCTAAGGCAGCCAGTACGCCGAGAAATAATAGCATAACAAATTCATAAAAGCTAGGCAAAACAAATTTAATAAAGAAAAATGGAATACAGCTTAGTGAAGAGAAAAATGAAAAATAGAATACAGTTGTATAAGCACTTTCTTTGTTACCAATTAGTCTTATGAAAATGTAGGCAGCACCAGAAAAAATGGCAGAAATGAAGCCTGAAATAGCCGGAAGCATTGAATAATTAAACTTT
>JBGUET010000041.1:726-11320 GCA_041821225.1 Sedimentibacter sp. | reverse complement strand
CAAACAAGTAGAATGATTTTTAATTAATTGAAAGTTGAATTAATAAATAGTATAATATTAAAAAGAGGTGTGCTATGAAAAAAAAGAAAATTTTAATAGTTGAAGATGAACATAAAATAGCGCGATTTTTGGAACTTGAATTAGAATATGAAGGATACGATGTTGACATAGCAAACAACGGAAGAGATGGACTTGAAAAAGGAAAAGCATTAGATGTTGATGTGATAATTCTTGACTTGATGCTTCCTGGTTTAAGTGGTATAGAAGTTTGCAGGAGATTACGACAAACATCAGAAGTTCCAATAATCATGCTTACAGCCAAAGATGATATATCAGACAAAGTCACTGGTCTTGATGTTGGGGCTGACGACTACATGACAAAACCATTTGCTGTAGAAGAACTTTTGGCACGTATAAGGGTACTTTTAAAAAGAAATAAAACAAAAAATGAAAATAATGAAGCTTCAATAATAGAAATTGGAAAGTTAAAACTTTCAAAAAAAAATTACAAAGTTGAATATGACAATGAAAATATCGAGTTGACAAAAACAGAATTTGAACTTTTAGAATTCATGATGATAAATAAAAATATAGTATTAACTAGGGAAAAAATATTGGATAATGTCTGGGGTTATGATTATTATGGGGATACAAATATTATTGATGTTTACATCAGATATCTAAGAAGTAAAATTGATCAAAAATACAATGTAAATCTTATTGATACGGTTAGAGGTGTGGGATATATAATACGGGATTAAAGGATATCTTATGATAAAATCTTTATTTATGAAACTAATTAACATATTTTTTTACCCCTTTAAATTATTGGCAAAGTTTATTAAAAACATCTTTAAAAGGCTTAAATTTTCTATTGCATTTAAAATATCCACATCGTATTTCTTTATATACATAGTAATTATACTGATAGTAGCATTTATTACATCAGCAGGATATTTGATATATGATATACAGGAGTTAGAAAGGGAAGTAATTGCAAAAGATATGAGTTTAATTGCAAATGAATTTCCAGAGTACAGTTATATTGATTCCCAGTTAGAAGAAAACATAAGCTCAGTTGAAATTTATGACAGCAATTTAAATGCAGTCTATCCTTCTCAAACTAATAAAAGGTATTCCAACAATATAATTGTGGTTTTAGAAAAAATACTTTACAACAGAGAATACATTTATTCATCAAGTTTCATTTATAATAATTCCAATTATTATGTTGATATAAGTTATGATGCAAATGGATTGATGAATGATGCAGCAAGAATAATTTTCTTAGTCTTGATTTCTGGAACGCTAGGACTTTTGCTTTTTGTTCCCATTGTATCAAGAACAAGTTATAAGCTTATAGGCCCTATAAAAAACATGACAGAAATAACTAAGACAATAACTGTTAACAATATTAATACACGACTTGACATAAAAGGGACCCAAGATGAATTAAAAGAGCTTTCTCAAACGTTTAATGAAATGATGGATAGAATTGAGGAAGGATACAAAACTCAGCAGCAGTTTGTTTCTGATGCTTCCCACGAACTTAGAACACCTATAGCAGTTATTAAGGGATATGTAAATATGTTGGATAGGTGGGGTAAAAATGACAAATCAGTGCTTGAAGAATCAATAAGTGCAATTAAAAACGAAACAGAGAGCATGCAGGATTTGATTGAAAAACTTTTATTTATTGCAAGGAGCGATAAGAGTACTCTGGCATTTACAAAAGAAGACTTCAAAATTTCTTTAGTGCTTAATGAAATTGAAAAAGAAACTAAGATGATAGATTCAAAGCATAATTTCTATTTCAAGTTCTATGAGGATGCCAATATATATGGTGATATTAAGAGAATAAAACAAGCTATAAGGATACTTATTGACAACGCAATGAAGTTTACTCCCCAAGAAGGATATATTATGGTTTCAAGCTTTATTCAGGATGATTACTATGTTATAAGAGTTGAAGATACAGGTATTGGTATTGAAAAAAAGGATTTAGGAAAAATATTTAAAAGGTTGTATAGAGCTGAGCAATCAAGAAGCAAGGAAATTGGCGGGTATGGACTTGGTTTATCCATAGCGAAAATAATTGTTTTAGGTCACAAGGGAAAAATAAAAGTTAAGAGTACACTTGGAAAGGGGTCTGAATTTTCCATATTGCTCCCTTATTTATAATATAAATAATAATTAAAACAGGAAATTAACATGATAATCGACAAAATATAACAAAACAAGTCAGGGAATAATCCTTTTAAAAATAGTATAATAGCTTGTACATTAAAAGAAAGGATTTGATAAGAGTGAATTTAGAATTTGTTGAATCAGGTCAAGCTGTTACAATTAAGCTTAAAGGTGATTTAGACCATCATAGTGCAGACGAAACTAGAGTCTTAATTGATGAAAAAATCAAAGATGAGAAATACAATAAAATAGTAATTGATTTAAAAGGTCTTGATTTTATTGATAGTTCAGGAATAGGCTTTGTAATTGGACGTTACAAAATAATAAGAAAACGCAATGGAGTAATTGAGATAATTAATGCGAGCAAGAAAGTAAGAAAAATTTTAGACATGAGCGGAATAGGAAAAATCATCAATATTAAATAGGGGGATAAGATGCAAAATAATTATGTATATATTAAAATACCAAGCTATTCTACTAATGAGTCCTTTGCAAGAGCAGCAGTTGCAGCATTCTGTTCCAGTTTGAATCCAACTATTGAGGAAATATCTGATATTAAAACTGCTGTTTCTGAAGCAGTTACAAATGCAATTATTCATGGGTATGAGAACAGTGTAGGAGAAATTGCAATTCAATGCAGAATTAAGGGGCAGATGGTAGAAATTATTGTTGAGGATTATGGCTGTGGAATTGTAAATGTAGAACAAGCTAAAGAGCCTTTGTACACAACAAAACCAGAATTGGAACGTTCTGGAATGGGATTTGCGGTTATGGAAACATTTATGGATGAGCTTGTGGTATTATCTGAAAAAGATGTTGGAACAAAGGTAATTTTAAGAAAAACTATAAATTCAAAAAAATAGATTTATGATTTTTGTATTGAAATAAAATATTTAATGTGTTGGATAATTGAATAAATTAAAATAGTTTCCGTTTAAATGGAGACTTTTTTTATTGCTTTCTTAAAAACAAATACTAAATAATTTATTTTCAATTAATGTTTATAATCCAATTGTAGTATTTAATAATTAATAAAAAAAAGACACTTATAGCGGTTTTTTTTAGTATTCAAAAATTATTTTTGTAAATAATACTTATGAGGTGATTTATATGAAAAAAAAGATATTTTTATTATTAATATTATTAGTCATTAGTTTTACAGCTATATATTTTGGAAACAGCATTGATAGGTCCTTAAAAAAAATACCTGAAAGCGCCGTTTTATTATAGGAGAGAAAATGAAATATAACAAAAATAGTTATAAAAAGTTAGTAGATGAATTTACCCCCAAAAATAAAATCTTTAAAAATTGTATTTTTGCCTTTATTTTTGGAGGTGCAATTTGTTTGTTAGGCGAAATTATTAAAAATATTTTTATATCAAATTTAAATGTAAGTTCAGAAGATGCAGTGCCAATGTCATCTGTTGTATTAATAGCTTTAAGTGCATTGCTAACAGGATTAGGGTGGTATGATAAATTAGGAAAATATGGAGGGGCAGGAACAGTGGTGCCAATAACTGGTTTTGCTAACTCTGTAGTTTCACCAGCATTAGAATACAAGAGAGAGGGATATATTTTAGGAACAGCTTCTAATATATTTAAATTAGCGGGACCTGTCTTGGTTTTTGGCTATTTAACTTCATTTATAGTTGGTTTATTAAGTATTGTGTTTTAAGATAAAAAGAAATTAGTAGAATTTTAATATGTAAGGATGGTATTAAGTTGAAAAAAATTGGGAAACAAACTTTCAATATAAAAGACGATGTTATTATAAGAGATGCATATACGATTGTTGGTTCTAAGGAAGGAGAAGGGCCGCTCGGGGATAAATTTAATATGGTTGTTGAAGATGACTTGTGGGGAGAAGATTCTTGGGAAAAATGCGAATTGAAATATCAAAAAACAGCAGTGGAAAATTTGCTAAAAAAGAATAACTTAAATAAAAGTAATATTGATTTGTTGATTTCAGGGGACTTGTTAAATCAAATAACATCTTCTTCTTTTGCAGCACGAGATTTGCAACTTCCGTATATTGGAGTGTATGGAGCCTGTTCAACCATGGCTTTAACAATGGGTATAGGTGCATTATTTATAGATGGAGGATTTGCTGAAAATATTATCTGTGTTACTTCAAGTAATTTTTGCAGTGCAGAGAGGCAGTATAGAATGCCATTAGAAATGGGAGGCCAGAGACATATGTCGGCACAATGGACTGTGACTGGCTCTGGAGCAGTATGGCTTGCAAAAAATGGGAGTGGCCCTAAAATTAAAAATGTGACTTTTGGTAAAATAACTGATTTAGGTGTAAAAGATGCTAATAATATGGGTGCAGCCATGGCACCTGCAGCCTATGATTCCATAAATCAACACCTAGTCGATACAGGAGTGAAGTATGACTTAATTGTTACTGGTGATTTAGGTAGTATAGGTAAAAGTATTGTAAATAAAATGTTTAAAGACGACAAAAATAGTATAGAAAATAAATATGATGATTGCGGTACAATTATTTTTGATATGGAAAAACAAGATGTACATGCAGGGGGTAGCGGATGTGGATGCTCAGCAACAGTATTTGGGTCATATTTATTTAAAAAGTTACTTAACAAAGATATTAATAAACTTTTGTTTACTTCTACTGGAGCATTACACTCCCCAACAGTATCACTGCAAGGAGAAAGCATACCTGGAATTGCTCATTGTATAGGAATTGAAAATTAAAGGAGACAATATGAATTATGTGATGAGTTTTGTGATAGGGGGCACTATATGTGTTATTGGTCAAATTGTTATGGATACATTAAAAAAAAACAATGCTTATTTGTTAGTGCTGTTAGTTGTTTCAGGGGTTATTCTTGGTTTTTTTGGTATGTATGACAAATTAATTGAAATAGGTTATTCGGGAGCAACTGTGCCACTTTTAGGATTTGGAAACTCTTTAGCAAAAGGTGCTATGGAAGGAGCAGATACAAAAGGTTTTATGGGAGCATTAAGTGGAGGAGTTATTAAAACAGCACCTGGTGTTGCTGCAGCACTGGTGTTTGGATACATAGTCGCTTTGATTTTTAATCCAAAGGGAAATAAATAACTTTGACACATAAAAATAATAATCAATATATAAATAAGAGTTTAGGCTATTAAACCTAAACTCTTGTTTTATTAATTTGAAATTGAGTCAATGGTATCATTTATTGGAGGAGTTTGATCAGGATCTTCAGTATTTTCTATGATGTTATTCAAAATATCATCTGTTGGTTCTTTTTTATCTTTTTTGTCTTTTTCATCTCCATCATCATTGCTTTGTTGCGAATTGTCTTCATCAGAATTCTGCTCATTTAACCATTGGTCATAATGCCACTTTGTGTGGTAAGTGCAAGTTTTAAATGGAACTTGATACTGATAATCTGCAGTCAAGAAGCCAGTGGAACTTAAATTAGAAACAGCCACACCTAAGACACTAGTTATTTGTCCCGCATCATCAAAGGTAACTTGACCTAAATAAATTTGTTTTAGTTCATCTAAAGAAAAAGTGATTCTGTCTTCTAATATTTGTCTATATAGTTTTTTAGCTTCGTAGTTTTCTCCAGCAGCGTCAGGATCATACAGAGGAGTTCTTAAAACAAATACCCTCTCTTCAATTAAATTACCGGGACAATATGGAGATTTTAACATATTTGAACTAGTGCATATTTCAACTTTAACATGGACATCACATGTTTCTGTTGGTTGGGTTCCTGGAACAAAATATTCTGTTATTACTTGACTCCCTCTTTGGTCAAGTGCACAAAGGTCAGAAGGAAGTTTTCCAGATTGTGCGCACACCTGTACAGGTATTAAATTTGGATTTAATTCAAATTTTGCTGGGGCTAGACCTTCATGAATAGGTGTCATAATTCCACTCCAAAGCCTTGCATTGTTGCCGCTGTCGCCAGAAAGCTTCATTTGAACATTATCATTTCCAACCCAAATTCCACCAACATAGTATGGTGAAAAGCCAACAAACCAAAAATCTCCACTAGCTTGAGTTGTTCCTGTCTTGCCAGCTACTTCAATGCCCATTTCAGTAGGTAATTTTGCTCTGTATGAAAGTCCGGAATATACAGTGGATCTTAAGATATCCTTCATCAATGAAGCAACTTCAGGGCTTACAACAACATGAGTTTCTGGAATGTTGTCTAATATTGTTTCACCCTTGCTATTTGTCACTTTAGTGTATGCAGTAGGTTCAATATAAACTCCATCATTGGCAATAGCACCATAGGCAGCAGTCATACTCAAAGGAGTAAATCCCTTTGTCAGACCTCCCAAAGCAAGGGAAGCTAAATTTACGTCATTGTAGGCTGTGTTTTCATCAGCTGATACAAAAGAGTCATTTTCAGGATTTTGAAGATCAATTAATCCAAGTTTTGCTAGAGAGTCCATGGCTGCATCTGTTCCTATTGTCTCAAGCATATTAACGGCATTTACATTAATTGACTGTTCTACTGATTTGCGAAGGGTTGTTATGCCCCAATATTTAATGTCCCTGTATTCATACCAGTTTTTAGGCCACCTGTTGCCATTTTCATCGTATCTTGGCAAATCATCCAAAATATAAGCTGCTGTATATCCCAAATCTAGAGCAGGGAGATAAACAGATAAGGGTTTAATTGTTGAGCCTGGCTGTCTTGTAGCACTTGTTGCTCGATTGAATGTCTTGCTTCCTTCAATGTCTCTGCCACCAATCATTGCTTTTATTTTTCCAGTTTTGTAATCAATAATAACAGTTGCAGATTGTGGTTGAACAATACCTTCTTCCTGGAAGAAAAAATATCCAGCTGGAATGCTTAATACTTTGTCTGCACCTAGGACAAACATTTCTGTATTTTTATCTAAATAACTCTTTTGTATTTTAAAACTTCCTTTAGTTCCTTTTTGTTCAAGAACTTCATAGTTGGTCCCTATATTAAGTGCCCCTATGTTGTGAGAAACAAAATTCAGTTTTTCATCAACAGTGTAGGCATCAACAATATCTATGGTTGATGAATAAATGTCAAATTTTTTGGAGTTTATTATTAAGTTTCCACTTTCGTCATAACTGTATTCATCTTGGTTTAAATATATGCTGTTGTTTTCATCCATTATATTATCCTTAGCATAATAAATAAGTTGACCATTTTCATTTAAGATGTTCAAATCTGAGTCAAGAGTTCCAGTTCCTTGTCCGTCTGACCATTTGAAATATCTCCAATCCTGTGCAACGGGACTATCACCTGAAGGAGTTGTTCCCAAGAACAGTGTAGAAAAATTTGCGTATGAGGTTTCTAATGATTTTTGCATTGCAATATCTATTGTTGTGGTAATTGTTAAGCCACCTTTGTATATATAGCTTTCCGCTTCTTCATATGATAAATTTTGAACATCCATTATATCTTCAATAACTTTTTCCTTGACATAATCCATTGATGTAGAAGAAATACCTTCTATTTTTGTTTGACCAGGGTTCAAAGCAACATGCATGTCTTCAGCCATTGCTGCTTGGTGTTCCTCAGTAGATATAAAGCCAAGGTCTAGCATTCTATCAAGTATAACGTGTTGCCTGTCAATTGCATTTTGATTATATACACAAGCATATTGAACTGAGCCTATATAAACATAACCGACTATATTTTCTTCTGAAATTTCACTTATATCATCGAGATTATATCTGTTGAAAGGTGCGTAAAAAACAGTGCTTTTCGCTGCTCCTGCAAGCAGTGCACTTTCTGCTAAGGTTAATTCACTAGCTTGTTTTGAAAAATATGTATATGCTGCTGTTTGAACACCGTATGAACTTTGTCCTAGAGGGATCGTGTTAAGATAGTTTTCTAATATCTGGTCTTTTGAAAGAATTCTATCCACTTTTATTGCAAGGTACATTTCCTTGATTTTACGTTCCCAGGATTTTTCATTGGTTAGGTATAAATTCTTTACTAGTTGCTGAGTAATTGTGCTTGCACCTTGAGCCGTTGGGTCCCCAACTTTTACATTGTGAAGCAGAGACCCAGCAATACGCTGAAGATCTATACCAAAGTGCTCTCTAAAGCGATGGTCCTCAATAGCTATAAATGCATTTTGCAAATATAGAGGAATATCTTTTAATTTGACAATTTCTCTGTTTTCATTTGGGTCATGTATTTGTTCAATAATATTTCCATTTTCATCAACTATTACTGAACTTTCAGTAAGCGTTGTGAGAACATTCGTTGGGTCAATTTCTGGTGCACTTTTTACAATTCCTATAACCATTCCTGCTACTGCGCCACCTACAATTATCATGGCAACAAAAATAAGAAGTAGGAACGTTCTTAGAATAATTTTTCTCTTAGCTTTTGCGCGCTTTTTCTTATTTCTTATTGTATTCTTTGAACCCTCATTTTTATCTTCTGTTTCTTCTAAGTCTTTTTTATTTTCTTTTGACATATTTACCTCCGCTAGAACTGCATTATTAGTGTATCACAAAACAATATAATATTGTCAAAGATTTAAAGTTCTTACATATTATATAATAGAAAGGGAGTGAAATCAATAGTTGAAAAATCAGAAAAAAGCATTCGTTAAATTTATATTTCTAATTATTATGGTTTTTGTGTTGGTTACATATTACTATGTTGAAACTAGTATAAAACCTACGCTGGTTTCCATATGTGAAGTAAAGGCTAAAATCATTGCAACTCAAATAATAAATGATACAGTTAGAGATGAATTAAATAAGAATACTCTAAAAGAACAAATACTAATACCAACTTATGATAAAGAAGGAAAGGTTAATATGATAAGGACAGATGCTGTGGTAATGAATACCATTTCATCCAATATTGCTAAAAATGTGCAGCAAAAAATAGTAAATTTAAAAAATCAGCCATTTGCTATTCCTTTGTTCACTGCTCTTGATAGCCAACTGCTTGCAAATAAGGGACCAAATTTAAAATTTACAGTGCTTAATCAAGGAAGTGTATTAGTAGATTTCGTAACTGAATTTGCAGAATCAGGAATTAATCAAACTAGATATAAAATATATATTACTGTAGACGTAGATATGCGTGTTATTAGTCCAGTAACTACTAGTAACATTAATATTGGGAATAATGTTCTAATAGCTGAAGTAGTCATTGTAGGGGAAGTTCCAGATTCTTACATGAGCTTTCCTTCTTTGAGAGAAGAACAGTAAATACTTGCAAAAATAAATTTTCGGTAGTATATTTATGTTGTTACATATAAATAATAAATATGTTAAAATGTTAAACAAAAGAAAAACTTTTTAGTCGGAGGATTCATGGATAAGGAAAGATGTTTACTTGTTGCAGTTCAATTATCAAATAATGGAGAAGAAAACGACATGGAGGAGCTAGGACAACTTGTTGAAGCAGCAGATGGCGTTGTAATTTCTAGTATCGTCCAAAACAGACATGATATAGATAACAGATACTACGTAGGACAGGGTAAACTAGAAGAAATTGCTAATTACGTAAAGGAACTAGAAATAGATACAGTCGTATTCAATGATGAACTAGGTGGTTCTCAAATAAGAAATATTGAAGAAAAATTGGATGCAAAGGTAATTGACAGGACGAACTTAATACTTGATATATTTGCTAAGAGAGCACTTACAAAAGAAGGGCAGCTACAAGTTGAGCTTGCACAATTAAAATATAGTCTGCCAAGACTTATAGGTTTAAACAACAACCTTTCAAGGCTTGGAGGTGGAATTGGAACAAGAGGGCCAGGTGAACAAAAGCTGGAACTAGACAGAAGAAAAATAAAAGAAAAAATTACAGACATTCAAAATCAACTTGAAGATTTAGGAAAAGTTAGAGAAACAAAAAGAAAAAAGAGAATGAAGGACCAGATTCCTATAATTTCTATTGTAGGCTACACCAATTCTGGAAAATCTACCTTGCTTAATGCATTAATGGATAGCGAGTACGGAGAAAAAGACGATGCAGAACGCAAAAAAGTATTTGCAAAAGATATGCTCTTTGCAACGTTGGATACAGAACTTAGAAGTGTTACTTTTCCTGGTGGTAAAAAGGCTGTATTTTCTGATACTGTAGGATTTATCAAGAAGCTTCCTACACAAATTGTTGAGGCATTTAAGGGAACACTTGAAGAAATAAAATATGCAGATATGATAATTCATTTAATTGATATAAATGATGAAAACCTACAACTTCATAAGGAAACTACAACAAAACTCGTGGAAAAAATCACTGGCCGTGAAATACCTGTTCTTACAGTATACAACAAAGTTGACAAAATATTAAGTGATAAAATAACTACGGTTTCATCAAATGAAATATTGTATATTTCAGCAAAAACAGGATTTAATATTGACATGCTTCTAGCAACAGTTGATTATAAAATAAACGGAAATAGCAGCACATATTTGCT
>JBGUET010000041.1:0-716 GCA_041821225.1 Sedimentibacter sp. | reverse complement strand
AAACAATGATTTGAAAAATTATTATTGGCTTTATGAAAACAGAAGAACAGATAATGTAGAATTCGGAGGAGAAGGAGTTACCTTTGAAGTTGTTTTGTATGACAACGAAATAGAAAAATTCAAGAATTATATTACAGGTTTGAAGAATGAGTGATTATAAATCTATTCATAAAATTGGAAGAGATGAAATAATTATTAATAAGTCGAAATTTATTGGTTCAGTTTCGCCTGTTTCAAGTGAGGATGAAGCTCTTGAATTTATAGGAAAAATAAAAAAAGAATTCAAGGACGCAACCCACAATGTTTATGCCTATGTCATAGGAGAAAACTCAAATATTCAAAGGTATTCAGATGACAAGGAACCATCTGGAACAGCCGGCATGCCGGTTCTTAACGTTATAATGCAGGAAAACCTGAAAAATGTGGTGGTGGTTGTAACTAGATATTTTGGAGGAGTTCTTCTTGGGGTTGGAGGGCTGGTGAGGGCATACACAAAAGCAGCTAAAATAGGGCTTGAAAGTGGCATAATAGTAGAAAAAAATTTATACAACCATGTGACTTTTCCCATTGACTACACATTGCTAGGCAAAATGGAAAACGAGCTAATAAAAAATAAATTTATCGTCAAGGAAAAAATTTATGGTGACAAGGTTTTATTTCATCTTGTTGTAAAAGTAGGAGAAACAGAACTAATTAGAGAGCTTGTAGTAGAAATG
>JBGUET010000040.1:0-11589 GCA_041821225.1 Sedimentibacter sp. | reverse complement strand
TTATCATATTCAAAGGCAGCAATGCTATTTTAATATAGAGCCATACTTCCGACTAATCTTTCATTATATTTGACTAACAATTTATTTGTTTTGTTCATCAATGACCTCCTGAATGGACTCAAATGGAATGTCTTCAAATAATCGTTCTAGTTCGTTTTCCAAGTTTAATGCAATTGTAATTTTTGTCAATGAAATTAGAGAAATTTCACCGCTACTCTCGAATCTCTTAACAGAACCTAAGCTTACTCCTGATTTCTCACTCAGTTTTTTCTGTGATATTT
Organism: Sedimentibacter sp.; assembly: GCA_041821225.1. Taxonomy (GTDB): domain Bacteria; phylum Bacillota; class Clostridia; order Tissierellales; family Sedimentibacteraceae; genus Sedimentibacter. The sequence continues at coordinate 11,308 of JBGUET010000040.1, read as the reverse complement.
TTTTTCTTTTTCGTATATTTCGGATTCTTTCAGCAATCAATTTATCTATTTCTTTAGGTGTTATTTGATTAAAGTTAAATATATTCATATATAATATATTATCTTATTTATAATAAGTAGTCAACTAATAGATAATATATTATCCACTAATTTATTATTACAATCAGCAAAAATCCCTGAATCTTCTACAATTTTTCTCATAATATCCCTGATATTTACCGCTGATAATATTCTCCAAACAGTTTTAATTTTCCAAATACCACTAGACAGTCTTTTTTATTCCTTCAGTAAGTTAAGTGTCAGGCAACATCACTTTTATCATATCCTAAATGATCACGCTTTAAGAAAAACGGAAGAATCCAGACGAAAACAATTGAAATCCATATAAAAAGCAAGACTAATAAATGCGTCCAGTCAAAAGGTTCTTTGAAAATACAGATTCCAATCAGCAAAGAGATGCTTGGTGCCGTGTATTGTAAGAATCCCAACTTACTGAAATCCATTCTTTTCACTCCGTATGAAAAAAGCAATAAAGGAATCAATGTAAAAAATCCTGTAGAAATCAACAGCAGGATTGTCCTAGTATCTTCGAGAAAGAAAAAAGGAATTCCCTGTGTCTTCTGAAAAATTAAATATGATAAAACAAATGGTGTCAATAGAATGGATTCCAGCGCAATTCCTGTCAATGCCTTAGATGGATTAACCTTTTTAATATAGGTATAGAGAACAAATGTTATAATTAAAAAAATGGCAATCAGGGGGATTCTTCCAATTCGAAAAATATAAGTTCCAATTGCAACTACAACAAAAAAAATAGCTATCTTTTGACTTAATTTAATCGTTTCTTTAAAAATCAAGACCCCAATTAGGATAACAATGATTGGAGTTATATATTGACCTATACTTGCTTCCACCAATTGCTTGGTTGCAGCTGCATAGATGTTCAGAAACCAATTAAGTCCAATGGCAATAGCTCCTATAAAGCTCAAAACTAACTGTCTCTTGTTCAAAAAAGATTGAATCAATTCTTCCTTTCTTCCCAATGCAATCAGCAACACAACTGCAATTAAAGCAGACCACAGAATACGATGTGCCATAATGTAAGATAAGTCAGTAGAACCAAAAGTTCTCCAATATAAAGATTGCGTACCCCATATGATATAGGTCACAACAATACTGACCATACCCTTAAATTCCTCTCTCACCTTTTATCCTCCGTTTGTATGATTGTAGGATGATTATACTACTTACAAAACCAAAAGTAAACAATGTACAATCATCCGCAGCTACAAATTTGATTATTGGTGAGAATGGCTTAATGTACCACATTTGATTATATCCCAAATATAAAAGCGCAGTATAATAGCCTAGCGCCAAAAATAGGGTTGACTCCTTTTTATAGAATGGCTTCTTCTTATTTTATTTTTTCTGAAATTTATAATCGTAATGTAATTTTTCACCGCTGAGTATTTGATTATCGTAGTCTGTTAAGATGGCTTTAGATTCTTTAAATAGTAAGAAAATTGCTATTAAGTTAGGAATAACCATTATTCCATTAAACATATCTGCAATACTCCATACAAAATCAACTTTTTGGTATGATCCTAGGACGATAAACAATAATACTATTATTTGGTAAATGCGTATAGCATATTTGCCTTTAAATAAAAACCTTATATTGTTTTCACCAAAATAATACCATCCAATTACAGTTGTGAAGGCAAAGAATGTTAAACAAACAGCTAAAAATTGACCTCCAATAGGACCAAAGGCAATATTGAAAGCTTCCTGTGTTATTCCTACGCCTACAGCGCCTGAATTTTGAGCACCAGTTGTTAATATAGCAAGTGCTGTTGCACTGCATACTAAAACAGTATCAATGAAAACAGCAATCATTGCAGACATTCCCTGCTCTGCTGGATGCAATACATCTGCAACAGCATGTGAGTTAGGTGTAGAGCCCATACCTGCTTCATTTGAAAATAGACCTCTGGCAATTCCAAATCTTATGGCTTGCCTTACTGCAATTCCAGCCGCTCCCCCAACAACAGATTCTGGATTAAAAGCTGCTAGAAATATATTTCTAAAAGTAGGAAGAATATCATTTCTGAACAAAATCATAATAGTAATTGCCCCTAAAATATAAACTGCAGCCATTACAGGAACAACCATTTCTGCAAAGGATGCAATTCTTTTCATTCCACCAATAAATATTAAACATGCAAATACGGCTATAACAATACCTACGACTAATGGAGGTATATTAAAAGCTCTGTTTATTGCATCAGCAATAGAGTTTGACTGAACCATATTGCCAATAAACCCTAATGCTATAATGAGAGCTATAGCGAAGAATGATGCTAAGCCTTTAGAACCTAGGCCATTTTTAATATAGTATGCCGGTCCACCAACCAATTGCCCATCTTTATCTGTTTCACGGTACTTTTGAGCTAGTGTTGCCTCAACAAATATTGTAGACATTCCAAAAAATGCTGATACCCACATCCAGAATACTGCTCCTGGTCCTCCTAAAGTAATAGCCGTAGCTACACCTGCAACATTTCCTGTACCAATTTGTGCAGCAATAGACGTTGCTAAAGCTTGAAATGAGGACATACTACCTTCTTTACTAGCTTTTTTATTAAAAACACCGCCAAAAACCTTTTTTGCCGCTGTTTTAAAACGACGAATTTGTGGAAAACCTAATCTAATTGAAAAATATAATCCTATACCTACTAAACCAAATACTAATATGTAATCCCATAAAATACCGTTTACTGCCTTTACAAAGTTTTCTAATAATATCATTTATGTAATACCTCCTTGTGATTGTCATTATTATAACAATTGATTTTATGTTTTGTCAAATAAAATGGGATTCAAAGTAGAATAGTTATGATATTTGACCTCTAGTTTATTGAGGTACAATTATACCATAAGTTAGCTCTTTACATTATGTTAAATGTCAGACAAAGTAACTTTTTGTATTCAGACTTGCAAGTGCTAGCTTTGCTAGACATGTTCAAAGTATAAAAAAGTGATATTATACAAAATTATCAATTCCATAATTCTGTATAATATCACTATGTGTTTACTTGATTGCTTTAATACACGTTAATTATTGTAATAAATATCACTTTATGAAAATTAGTCAGCCAACAATGGCCCTTCTTCGTAATCTGATATAGCTTCTAATTCAGCCATTTCTGGACTTGAAATCTCGTTATTTAACGAAATGGTGCCTGTTGATGAATAAGCGTTTTTACCGCTAATGAAATAACCAAATCCATTGGCGCTGTTAAACATAAATCCCTCATCCCACAAATTTGTGATCTCTCCTACTGCCAATAATCCTTCTGTCAAAATCGTTACATCTTCATCCAAATATGCTATAGTCTCATTGCTTTGAGAACTAATTAAGGAATTAGAATATAGGTTACTATTTAAATCTTCAGAAACAGATGCAACAGGCGTACCATCACTTTCATAAATGTAAATTGCAATAGGATAACTCGTGTCATCGGTTTTACTTATGGTAATGTATCGATCTGTTAACATCAAATCACTAAATTGATGACCAGAGGAGTCGCCTCCTGTTCCCCATGAGGAATCATAAGCATTTCCATTGATTGTAGACGAATACGTGATGAAATCAAACATTTGATACTCAGCGCTATACTTTGCGTCAAAGATACCTATATTACCACTACCAGCGCTAACCGTTTCCCATTGAGCTATATAGGTTAAATTCTCAGTGCCCATTATTGACAAAACATCATCATCCCAACCATTAAATTCATATCCCGTTCTACTAACTGAAGGTTCAATGATTTCTGCCTCATATTTAATGCTGTTTGTCGTTCCGCCAACACCACCATTAGCATCAAAAGTCACTGTATAACTATTTCTTGAATAATTGATCGCAACAGTTGTTAATCCATCAGCCTCAATCAATTCTTGATCAAAGGATTCCGGTGTAAACCCAATATAGGATTTTGCTATAGCTTCAGTGTTACTACCTGTTGTACCTTTTAATGACTCAACTTCAAAAATTGTGAAATCTCCATCTAAATCTTCTTTATAATGATTTACAGTATAATCAATATCACTTGATAATTCCCACAAAGCTGTATAGGTTAGATTTTCAGTGCCCATTATTGACAAAACATCATCATCCCAACCAATAAATTCATATCCCGTTCTACTAACTGAAGGTTCAATGATTTCTGCCTCATATTTAATGCTGTTTGTCGTTCCGCCAACACCACCATTAGCATCAAAAGTCACTGTATAACTATTTCTTGAATAATTGATCGCAACAGTTGTTAATCCATCAGCCTCAATCAATTCTTGATCAAAGGATTCCGGTGTAAACCCAATATAGGATTTTGCTATAGCTTCAGTGTTACTACCTGTTGTACCTTTTAATGACTCAACTTCAAAAATTGTGAAATCTCCATCTAAATCTTCTTTATAATGATTTACAGTATAAGAAATATCACTTGATAATTCCCACAAAGCTGTATAGGTTAGATTTTCAGCTGGCATAAATTGAACTACATCATCATCCCAACTTGCAAAAGTATAACCTGATTTTACTAAAATCGGTTCTACAATTTCAGTGCCAAAAGCTATGAAACTAACAATATTTGAAGATCCATTATCCGTCACAAAGGTTAATGTATAGCTTTGTCGAAGGTAATAATAGGAAACTATTGCACTGTCATCCTCAGCAACTGTAACTGTTTGTGTTTCAGGTGATATAAACCCAGGATAATTCTCAACTTCAGGTGTCACATTGCTATCTGTTGTTTCTATTGAATTTTTAGTATCTACAAGGGTATATTCATCTCTGTTTGCATTTTGTTGATAATGCAAAATAGTTACATTGGCTGTACTAGCACTTGTTTTTGTCCATTGTGCTGTATATGTTAAATCTTCAGTGCCCATTATTGACAAAACATCTGCATCCCAACCGGTAAATGCATAACCTGCTCTAGTAACAGAAGGTTCAATTATATCATAGCCATATTTGATACTGTTTGTCGTTCCACCAGTACCACCATTTGCGTCAAAAGTTACTATATAACTATTTCTTGGGTAATTGATTAGAACAGTTGTTGATTCATCAGCTTCAATCACTTCTTGTGAAAAAGAATCTGGTGTATATCCTATATATGCTTTTGCCAAGGCTTCTGTGTTACTCTCAGTTGTACCTTTTAATAGCTCAACATCAAGAATTGTGTACTCCCCAGTTAAGTCTTCTCTATAGTGATATACGGAGTAATCCGTATCGGTTGATGGTTTCCATGTGGCCGTATAGTATCTATTTCCTGTGGACCCACTTGGTATGGTCACACTATCTTTTTTAGAGACTATCCCTGTTCCGGTCCAACCATCAAAGATATAATTCGCCTTTGTTGGATTTACTAGTGTAATATCTTCTCCAACTATTGTATATGCTGTAGGATTAGATACACCTACACTACCACCAACAAGGTCATAGTTAATCGAATAGTTATTAAGTGACCACTGTGCTGTGTAGCTCAAATTTTGAGCAGGCATAGTTGTCACAGGATTTGTATTCCATCCTATAAAGGTATACCCTGTTTTAACAAAGGACGGTACCACAATTTCAGTACCATAGGTTAATGAATTACTGCTACTAACCGAGCCGTTATCAGGTACAAATGTCAGATTATAACTATCTCTATTATAATAATAGGATACTATTGTACTGCTGTCCCCTGCAACTGTTGCAGTTTGTGCCACAGGTGATATAAATCCAGAATAATTCTCTACTTCAGGCTTCACTGTACTGCCTGTTATATTTATTGAGTTTGTCGTGCCAACAAGTGTATAATCATTACTGTTTAAATCTTTTTGATAATGACGAATGGTGACAACAGCTGTACCAGCAGACCATTTCGCATATAACTCATAATTTGAAGCCGGCATTGTTTTTTGTGTAAAAGCTTTGCTAAATGTACCGTTATCTGTATACCAACCTTCAAAAACATAGCCATCTCGTACTGGTTTAGGGAGAGTAATGGAACTTTTATATGCTCCTCTAATGCTGCTTATATTACTTCCTCCATTTGAATTAAAACGGATGTTGTAGCTACTAGCAAGATTATCCCATGTGAGACTATATGTTCTTGAAATCGGAACAGATGTGAAAGATAGTGGCGCGGCGCTCCATACTACCTCTAAGGTTGCGTTGGCAATATCGCTTCCCGTGGGTGGAGATACTGTAACAACTCCTGCTTTACTAACAGAAAACGCATTGTTTGGATCATCTTTAATGGTGTAGGTATAGTTTTGTGAAGATACTGTCTTCTTGGCTACATCTCCAGTTTTAAAATCCATTTGTGCCATTTGAAATACAGAAGAAGGTAGCGTATAGGTTCTTTCAGTACCTTTTATATTTATATCATCGTTTTTGTCTGTCAATTCATAACCAAAGTCATAGGTATAATATTGACCCCCTGCACTCCATAAAGGCCATTCCTTTGAATACAGTATTTTGTTATAGGCAATTTTACCATTGGCGACTTGGGTAATAAATTTAATCGTCAAATAAGTTCCGATTTCCATATAACAAGCTCCACCTGATTCAGTTTTAGTCACTTTGTCAGTATGCTCTAATTTATAATAAACAAATCCATAAATTTTCCAATAAGCACCTACCTGAGCAGCTGTACCAATTGAAGCAAGTCGAATATCTAACAGACCTACCTCCACTGTCACTTGAATACCTGCTCGAAGTCCTAATTCGCCCATAGCATATACTTGGAAACTATATTGCTCATTAACAAGAGATGTTTGTGAACTTGTCGTACTTTTATCCTTGATTTTTAGTGAATAGCTATATCTAGTCGCCTTTTCATAGCTAAATTCTGTGCCTAATGCCATATTAGCATCTAATGACACAACAAAATCAACTGATAAGCCGTATGCAATTATGTGAAATGGATCAACAGATCCTGTAACCTTAGAAATGTTTACATTGAACAGTTCAAAATAGCCATGCTCTTCTGATAGTAAATCTTTATACAGATCATAAAACATTTGCACTTCGTCATTTGCATCCGTGCTGCTGGTCATGTCCTTTAATTCTTCAATAGAATCCATAATATTGAATTCTTCAGATAAGCCTTCGCTATCTGCTGTTGTAAGATTCATTTTTAAACCTAAATATGTATAACTGTATACATCCAAGTTTGCATTTACTTGATAGTCATAAATGTAAGGAATTATCCATTTCTTTTTCCATATTGTCTTGCTGTTAATATTTAACTTAACTTTGAATTCTTCCACGAAAGTTCCTGAAACAACGAGGGTCATATCATCATTTAATTCAACTTCACTAGTTACAGTAATCTCACAACGCAGACCATCACCACTATAGTGATTAAGATTTTTAGTGATTTTTGTATTGACCTTTACCTTTGGAGCTGAACTGTCCCCTGAAGTGGAAAGTGGCATTTCAAAAATCATAAAGTTTTGTATCCCTAATTGTTCACTTACTTGTTTTCTGGTTTCTTCATTGGCCTGGGAAAGTTGTATCAAAAATTCAGAAGCACCTTCCGCAAATCCACTGTCTTCAATTTGCCGTTGTATTTCTTCCTCAGTCTCTTCAAAATCCATATTGGATGCAAGTTGATCATAATTCACATCAGAAGAAGATGCCATATCCATGCTTGTTAACACATAAGCTTCACTGACTGCATCATATTGGATAACATAGAAATCTTTATTTGATGTGACACTTGTAATTTCAGCATAGATTAAAGCAGTGGCAGATTGTGGAGTATCACCAGTATAAAAGGCTATAAAATCACCTGTGTCTATTGTTGTTGAAGCCGTAAGACCCATTGCTTCAAAATCGCTACCAGTATAGGTCATTTTACTTGTTGCAATAGTAATAGATGAATTGTTAGTATCACCATCTCGGTCATCAAGGGCATTAACCGGTAGTACATCCGGCATGAATATAACTTCCGATGAATCTGTATTACTATAACTTATGCTACTACCATTTATACTTGATATAGTAATATAACTAATTTGCTCTTCAGAATAATCCAGGCCAGCAATTCTATCTTCAGGTATGGTACCTTCATAAATTGCTACCTGGTCACCAATAAAGAAACTCTGGCTACCAACGTAATTAAATGTACCGTAAAAGCTATCACTTGTAGTATCCTCATCTAATGAATACAAGGGTGCAAAAATAGTATCAACTGCTTCCCCATTTTGCGTGATCGCATTGATTTCATCTACTGGTAAGAATTTGACATTGCTACTTAGTTTTAGCTTTAATACCGGATCCGGCATTTCAATACTTATATTATAGGTACGAACTGAAGTATTTTCATTTTGGAAGTTTAAGGCTTCATCCATTAACTCCATTGAGTAAGAAGCTCCTAAAGTGTATCCGTCGATCGCTTTTAATGTAAAGTTTTCACCTGCTTTTATGACTGTGATACCTTCAAAGACTGCTTCATTATCATCCTCCTCTTCTTCTGTTAAAGCTGTAACCGTTATCCCTGCTTTAACCTCATCGGCTGTCATAGATGAATTTGTAGAAAGAATTGTGAGCTCATAATTGGTAGCAACATCTACAACACTGGCTGTTGTTTGCAGATTTAGTTCCGATTGTTGGGTGCTCTCAATATATTTCGCATACAAATCCATATCCGAACTTGCAAGAGTATCTTTTGCCACACTGTTTTCTAAAGACTCATTATCAGTAAACCAACCGATAAAGATAGCATTATCTTTTTTCGGAACAGGTAAACCGCTTAATGCAGTTCCTTCCTTGATAACCTGGGACTCTATATCTGCCCCACCGTTAGAGTGAAAAGCAAGAGTATATTCAGTACTAGAAGTGGAAGAAGAGTTACTGTTAGTTTTGTTAGCTGTTATTGATGCTGCACTCTTTACAACAGTACTTTTTCCATATTTACCAATAACAGTTACGTCGCCACCTGTTTTATTAGTAACCTTTGTATTTTTTAATTCAAGGGTTACTTTGACTGCATCCTCTTCAAGTGTCACTGCATTGATGTTTCCTGTACCTGAAACGCGTACATTATTACCAGATATGCTCAGGTTCTGTACCGTTTCATTAATAGTTACATCTATGTCATCATCTGAGATTACAAGATTTTTCACATTACATTCAACAATAATTGTATCTTTCCCATCGAGAATTTCAACATAGGAAACTTCAGTACCATCTTCTCCATATATGCGAAGGCCACCATCTGATAGTTTGTTAACCATTATGGTGTCAGCCGTGGTATTTTTAAGATGAATTGTATTTTCGCCACCACCACGAATAATCAGTTTACCGGTTATTTTAACTTGATCTAATGTGACGCTGCCATTGCCCACACCGTCACCGATGATTACATCCCCATATACACTTAGATTTGCTATGGTAATATTATCTGCAGAAACAATTAGATTGCCTGCTAAATACTGGCCTGTGAGAGCATCAGCTGCTGCCTGACTACTAATATAATTATCTTTAAAAAGAGTATACATTAGTTGGGCAAATTCCTGTCGTGTGATTGCATCCCCTGGATTTAAATAGCCATTGTATCCGGATACGTAATCAGCCGTTACCATGGCTGCAACACTTGATTTAGCCCAAGATGATATATCTCCCACGTCTGTGAATTCATTTAAAACCGTTGTATCAACACTTGTGCTATTTAAGGTCATCAATCGACTAATAACTGTAAATGCTTGTTCCCTGGTCACAATACCCTTAGGTGACATTTTAGCATCACTAATACCCTCAATAAGTCTTAGTCTATAGGCAATAGCCATTTGATTGTAAAACCAATCCGAGCTTTTGACATCGGTAAATGCACTAATATCACCAAGATAAGACGTTAAATCTTCTTGACTTGTAAAATCTATCCCTAATGCTCTAAGGATTATGGTCATCATTTCCCCACGTGTCATTTCATCGTAAGGATTAATTTTGTTTGATTTTCCTTGAATTAAACCTGAATCGATTGCTGTGGTCAACGCTTCATAGGACCAATAATCACTTGTTACCATATCAGTATAACCTGATTCCATGCTATCCGGCGTCGTTAATGCTGATGCTGTAACACCTGACATTATTGTATTGACAAAAATAGTTAATACAAGTAATAAACTAATAAATCTTTTCATTTTCTCTCCCCAATCATATGATGTAATAAGATGTAGTTTACTTAAACGTCAAAAAAGTCAAATAAAGTATATATTTATCTAATTTTATCCAAGCACCCTAATTAGTTAAAAATGATTCTAAACATAAATATTGCCTCAATTCCACGTGTGTTGGTTATTAGCGTCAAAGATTACTATTTCACGAGGAATTGAGGCTAAAAGACATTATAACATTATTTACCACCACTTAGCAATCGTTTTCGACAAATTATTGTTTTCAACTTTTTAATGAGAATATTTATTAAACTCTCTAAGTTATCCACAGAGCAAAGATCACCTTTGCATTAAAGAGTTGGAATTAATTATATAATAATCCCCTCAACAAGACGTAAAATCTTGTGTGAGGGGCTTTTTTCTTAATAAAAGCAATCTAATCTATCAATTTCCAGTTACTAGGTTCTGAATCTATTTTATTTTTTAAACTTGTACCAGTCAAACTACTAAAGGTAATATTTACGTAGCTACCATACGAATTAATGTACCGATACCACCCTTTGCCTGGATAATAAAATAATCCTGCACTCCATACGTTGCCAGTATTGCTGCTAGAATATACGACTGGATCATCTGGGTCAGTGGAGTTGGAGAAAGACATAATTTTAAGCGTGTCTCCATTTGTAACTTGGCTTTGCAATTCCTCTGGGAAAGAGGGCCAAGTCCCATTAAAAACATTAGCTAATAAATAAGCCCTATAAGTGTCATTTGATATGCTATTAGAACCTAGTATAGTTGCAATTTCGGAATTAGTTTTACCTTCAAAAGATTTCAAAAGATCAATCATACTATTCATTACAAAATCGCTTATATTCTCTGAAGGATTATGAACGCTGCAGGAAAGATAAGCATTGCCAGAACCGTCTACTACCCATTTATAAGAGCCGCCAGATGGACAGGTTATTTCTTTGTCTAATAATTCATTATCAACTAAAAAATCAGTTCCTGTAGTTCCATTTGTAATAGAAGTACCTCCATTCGCTAAATATCGCATATATGATGATTCAGCTATGGTTCTATTTGATAAACAAGCATTTTCTTTAGCATTATCAGTAACTCCGCTAAATCTCGGCAAAGC
>JBGUET010000039.1:0-11802 GCA_041821225.1 Sedimentibacter sp. | reverse complement strand
ATGCTGTCATCATAATTTTTGTCAGTTCATTGTTAGAAAGACCATAGGTCAAATTATATAGAGGCATTATTTTATGTGCCTTCCAGTCTTTTTTGCAAAATTCAATTTCAGGATTAGCCATTTCAAATTTACCAAAGGAAGCTTTTGCATTGCCAAAAACATAGTACAATTCTCCAGGAATAAGCTTATCCATCAAAAAATCTTGATTAAAAAAGGTAAGAGTAATAAAGCCTGTATCATCATGTACAACTGCTTTTATTATGGACATATTTTTCTTAACTTTAGTTTTTTTTGGTTTTTCAAAGAGTTTTACCTTTAATAAACACTTGTTGTTATTTTCAATGTCATTAATATTTTCAACAGTCCTTCTGTCTTCATATTTAATGGGGAAATAATTCAACAAGTCTTCAACGGTAAATATATTTAACTTCTTTAATTTTACCGCTTTACTAGGCCCAATTCCCTTTAAAAATTGAACATTAACTTCAAGCATAAATCGCCTACTTCTATCTATATATTAAATTTCTAATTAACTGATTATTTTAGGTTCGCATTTTGATTATTCAACTGAAATAATATAGTAGTACAGAGGCTGACCGCCATATATAATTTCAACATCACATTCCTCTGCAATTTCTTCAATTCTTAATTTCATACCTTCTGCAGTTTTTTTATCAATTCTATCACCATAAAACAAAGTTATAAGAAAACTATCTTCATCCACCATTCTCTTAATAACTTCTATGGCTTCATCTTCTGCACTATTTCCATGAGAAACAATTTCACCATCACTAAGACCAATAATTTCATCCTTTTTTATTTCCATGTCATTAAAAACGGTATCTCTAACTGCATAGGTAATTTGCCCTGTTTTTACTTCTTTCACAGCTTCAGACATGGCTTTTACATTTTCTTCAATTTCATTTTCTTCTTTGAATGCAAGAAGTGCGGTTACCCCTTGAGGTATGCTTTTGCTTGGAACTACATATAGATTTTTTTCAGATATTTCCTTTGCCTGAGTTGCGGCAAGTATAATGTTGCTATTGTTAGGTAATATTATGACATACTCTGCATTAATACTGTTAGCAGCTTCTAGAATATCCTCAGTGCTTGGGTTCATTGTCTGCCCACCAGACAAAAAAATATCTACATTTAAATCAGTAAACACCTTTTGAATTCCATCGCCCATGCCAATAGAAACAAAACCATACTTCTTTTTTTCCTTGCTTTTTTTGTGAGAATTTTTAATTCTTTCTCTAAATTGTTCCTTCATGTTATCTATTTTTATTTTAGATAATTCACCATATTTAACAGCAATTGCAAGTATTTGACCAGGGTTATTAGTATGTATATGTGTTTTTATTAAATTTCCGTTACCAACACACACTATGGAATCACCTTTATCATAAATTTTACTTGAAAAATCTTCAGCACTTCTTGTTGCATCCTTTATGAAAAATTCTGTACAATATGCATATACAATTTCATCTTCACTTGTAAATTCTTCAAGTTCCAATTCAGTTGCTATTATTTGCTGTTCAGTTTCTTCTTTTTTAATTTCAACTCCTTTTAAAGCAGCTAATGCACCTTCTAAGAGTAATACTAATCCCTTTCCACCTGCATCTACAACATCTGCTTGCTTTAAAACTTTAAGCATTTCAGGAGTACGACTCAATGTATTCCTCGCCTGTTCAATCAAGCTCTCTAAAAACATAACTGTATCATCATATTCAGCATATGTTGCCATTGCTTTTTCAGCAGTTTCTCTAGCAACTGTTAGAATTGTTCCTTCCACTGGTCTCATAACTGCTTTGTAAGCAGTATCAGAAGCAGCTTTACATGATTCAGCAATTATTTTACAGTCAATTCTACTTGCCCCAACTAATCCTTTAGACACACCTCTGAACAACTGTGATAGTATTACGCCAGAGTTTCCTCTTGCTCCCATTAAAGAACCATTAGCCACAGCTTCAGCAATTCTTGATATTGTATTTTCTGGCAAGTTGTTTATTTCTTTTATTGCTGATTGTACCGTTAGATTCATATTTGTACCCGTGTCACCATCAGGAACGGGAAATACATTTAGGGAATCTACAAGAGATTTATTATTCTCAAGATTAACTGCAGCACCTAAAAGCATTTTTTTAAACGTAATACTATCAATATATTTTATATTCATTTTAGCCTCCTCATTATTTTTGTACTCTGACACCTTGTACAAAAATATTCACATTATCTACGCAAACCCCTGAAAAAGTCTCTACGCTGTATTTGATTCTAGAAATAATATTATTTGCAACAACAGAAATTCTAACGCCATATTGCAGTACTATATATAAATCAATGTTTATTTTTTCTTCTATTGCATTTACTTTAATTCCTTTTGTTAGCTGTTCTCTCTTCAGAAGCACAAAGATACCTTCAGTAGCATTCTTAGAAGCCATTCCAACTACACCGTAACATTCCATAGCAGCTAATCCGGCAAGAGTAGCAAATGCTTGATCATCTATGATTATATTTCCATTTTCATTAAACATTTTAACTGACATATATAACCTCCTATAATTAATTTCTGAAAAAATTTTACACATGCTATTATAACCTTTTTATTATAAATTTACAAACAAAATATAACTGACTATTAATCAGAAAAAAAACAGTATAATAAAAAGTATATTTTATTATACTAATTTAAATTAAATATTGCAATATCTAAATTTTAATGGTAGAATTATAAAGTTAAAAATATTAGACAGCTATTATGCTGTTTAAGCAAATAGAATATAAAATTTAATGTTTTAGATAAATAGGAGGTGTATAGCATGGCAAAGTTTTGTGAAGTATGTGGAAAAGGCACTATATCAGGTAATAGTATAACACATTCTGATAGAAAAATAAAAAGAAAATGGAAACCAAATGTTAGAAGAATTACGGTTTTGGAAAATGGAATTTCTTCAAAGAAATTCGTTTGTACAAGATGTATGAGATCAGGTAAAGTACAACGTGCTATATAAGGCAATAATAAATAGTGGCTTAAAGCCATTATTTTTATTTTTTGACTTATTTTAAAGTAATTTAAATAAAGTGCACCCTAAAGCAATAAGTAGCATTCCTAAAATAAACATCCAAATCTTTATTGGCAAAATTTGAACAACTATAATTGCTCCAATTACAGCAATCATGATTCCTAAAATTTCTGTAAATTTAAAATGACTGTTTGATGGACAACATTTATTTTTGCGTTTAAAATAATTCATAGTACCCCCCTGCTATACTTAACCATTAATTTCAATAGATTAAGCTGTTAAACGAATTAAGAAAGTCTTAATTTAGACTATCCATTTATACATTGTATTCATGGAAATAAAAAAAGATACGAGAAATTTTATTTTCTCATATCTTTTTTAACTATTTCTCAATGATTTATATAAATCACGCTAAAACTCCGCATTTTTAGGTGTTCTAGGGAATGGTATTACATCCCTTATGTTACCCATCCCGGTTAAATACATTATAAGTCTTTCAAAACCCAGTCCGTACCCAGAATGTTTAACTCCCCCATACTTTCTTAGTTCTAAATACCACCACATATCTTCTTTTCCTACACTCATTTCTTCCATACGCTTTTCTAACATGTGAAGTCTTTCTTCTCTTTGACTCCCTCCAATGAGCTCTCCGATACCTGGCACAAGAAGGTCCATAGCTGCAACTGTTTTATCATCTTCATTCATACGCATGTAAAATGCCTTTATATCCTTAGGATAGTTAACTACAAACACTGGTTTTTCAAATACTATTTCTGATAAATATCTTTCATGCTCTGTTTGTATGTCTGTTCCCCATTTAACAGGATATTCAAAATTTTCATTGTTTTTCATTAATATTTCAATGGCCTCAGTGTATGTTATTCTTCCGAATTCTGAATTAACCACATTGTCAAGTTTTGCAAACAGATTTTTTTCAACAAAGCTATTGAAAAATTCCATTTCTTCTTTAGCATTTTCTAAAACATAACTTACTACATATTTCACCATATCCTCAGCAAGCTGCATATTATCATTAATATCTGCAAAAGCTATTTCTGGTTCAATCATCCAAAACTCAGAAGCATGTCTAGTGGTATTGGAATTTTCAGCTCTGAAAGTTGGTCCGAAGGTGTAAGTCTTTTTATAAGCCAATGCAAAAATCTCAGCTTCCAATTGACCACTCACTGTAAGATTTGCAGACTTTCCAAAGAAATCTTTTGAATAATCAGTTTTTCCATCTATCTTTTCTATATTGTCAAGATTAAGTACTGTTACTCTAAACATTTCACCTGCGCCTTCAGCATCACTTGCAGTTATTATAGGAGGATGTGCATAAACAAAATTTCTTTCGTTAAAAAATTTATGAATAGCAAAGGCTGCTAAGGACCTGACCCTGAACACTGCAGAAAATGTGTTTGTTCTTGGTCTCAAATGAGCTATTGTTCTAAGATATTCAAGAGAATGTCTTTTTTTCTGAAGCGGATAACTTGAATCCGATCCAGCTTCTAATTTTATTTCCAACGCTTTTATTTCAAACAATTGTTTTGCGTCTGGAGTTTTAACCAACATTCCTTTAACTGTTATGGCACTTCCAGTAGAGTACTTCTTAACTTCATCAAAATTACTTAAGTTATTTTCAAAAACAACTTGAACATTTTTCATAAACGTTCCATCGTTCAATTCAATAAATCCAAAGTTTTTAGAATCTCTGATCGTCCTGATCCAACCTTCCACTTCAACTTCTTTTTCATAGTAATTTTCTGGATGCTTGAATATATCTCTCAAATCTATTGATTTCATAAATCCTCCTAAATAATCTATTTCTATTATTTTATTTAAATCTCCTTTAGCAAGGGAGAAATTCTTCTCAGTCATTTGAAACAAATAATAAGGCAGTCCCCTTTTCCAATGACACTCTCCCATAATTCGATACAATTTCATTGCTTACACACTGGGCTGAGCCTCTATTTACTGTTTTTTTATCCAGTGGATATTTGAAGCCCTCCAAAGTAAGTCCACTTATTGTATCAGTTAATGGAACTATGGATACAAAACTGTTTTTCTTGCTTTCTATGCATATCTCTGTATTATCCGAAATAATTTGTATTTTATTATTGTTGTCAATTATTTCAATACGGATTCCAAGTTTTAAATATTTCTCAATGAGCATTATATTTGCAACTGAATGGTCAAACCTTGAACCTAAAGCACTTATTAACACAAGTTTTTTATAACCTTTTTCCACAGCAAATTCTATTGATAATTCCATATCCGTAAAATCTTTTTCAGGTGGAAATTTTTTTGTTTCTATGTTCATCAACATATATTTTTTAAGAATATCAGGATCTACAGAATCGAAATCTCCAAGAATTGCATTTGGTAAAATCCCCATATGATCTGCTTTTTTAAGTCCGCCATCTGCACAAATCACGTATTCGTAATTTATATTTTTAATTGAGCTTATATCGACTTCATCACCGTTGGCTATTATTAACGCAATCATTTTTTACCCCATAATTTTTTTAAATTTTGCTGTTTCTTTAACCACATCTTTTGCTCTATAAATTGCTGAGCCAGCTACCACTACATTTGCACCCCAGCTAAGAACTTCCTCTAAATTAGCAAGTGTAACCCCTCCGTCTATTTCTATATCAACTTTTAAGTTATACTCATTAATCATTTCTTTTAATTCTAAAAACTTATACTTTACATTCTCAATAAGGCTTTGTCCACCAAATCCAGGGTTGACGCTCATTATAAGAACCATATCCACATCTCTAATTATATCTTTTAGCATGCTCACAGGAGTTGCAGGATTTATTGAAACACCCGCCTTAAGTCCATATGATTTTATTTTTTGAATTGTTCTATGAAGATGAGCACAAGCTTCTTGATGGACAGTTATTATGTCTGCCCCCGCATTATAAAATGCCTCTATGAAGTTGTCTGGATTTTCAATCATCAAATGCACGTCAAACGTTAGTTCTGTTGTTTTTCTAAGACATTTCACAACATCAGGCCCTATTGTAATGTTTGGAACAAAGTGCCCATCCATTACATCAATGTGTATGTAATCTGCCCCACCTTCTTCTACAAGCTTGATACCATGTTCAAGCTTAGAAAAATCAGCAGATAAAATAGATGGTGCTAATTTTGGCATTAATTTATACATATTCTCTCCTTAAAAGCATTAATATAATTTTGTATTTCTAATTTGCTCTAACAGTCTTATATAATTTGAATATCTTGTTTTGCTAACAAAACCTTTTTCTACTGCATCTTTAATAACACAGTCAGGTTCCTTGTAATGTAGGCAATCGGCAAATCTACAACCAACATCCAAATCTTTTATTTCAGGATAATATTCCTTAAGTTCATACTCGTTTATTCCTTCAAGCTCAAATGAACTAAATCCTGGTGTATCAACTACGTAGCCGCCAAAGCTAAGTTTGTAAATTTCAGCGTGTCTAGTTGTATGTTTACCTCTTTTTAATTTATTGCTTATTTCGCCGGTTATTAGTTGAAAGTCAGGCTGAACGGCATTCATTATAGAAGATTTTCCTACCCCCGATGGCCCTGAAAAAACACTTAATTTATCTTTCAATATTTCTTTAATGATTTCTATTGACTCTTGGTCCTTCTTGCTGGTAAAAATCACCTTATAACCTGTATTCTTTAGATTATCATGAATTTCTTCAATCATTTTTTCATCAGCCAAATCCGATTTATTAAAGCATATAATCGGTTTCAATTTATTCACTTCAGCCGCTATTAATAGTTTGTCGAGAAGAAGAAAGCTTGGCTCTGGATTTTTAACTGCAAAGAATATTAAAAGTTGTTCAGCATTAGCTACAGCTGGCCTTTTTATTTCATTAGTTCTTTCGTTAATTTCTTCAATGTAACCTGCATGTTCATCCTCTTCAGTAAGCCTTATTGAAACATTATCTCCTACTAAAGGTTTAATGTTCTTAAGTCTAAACAATCCTCTTGCCCTGCATTCTATTACTTCTTGACCTATATCAACGTAATAGTTTCCCCCAACACCTCTTATAATAATTCCCTTAATCATATATTCTCCTACTCAAAAGTAATTTCAGTTTTGTCATACAGATTATTATCAATATAAATTTCAAACATTTGAGTTCCTGTCCCTTGAATATTTACTATAATACTCTGTTCAGAAGTGCTTACTTCCTTGGAATATACAATTTCTCTTCCATCATCAGTAATTCTTTGAACTACAACAGATACTTTATCCTTGTCAGTAGGAAGCTTAATAGTAAGAGGATATGTCCCTGTTTCACTTTGATTTTCTTCAGGTATTACAGGCTCTTCCCCTGGGTTATTAGGTTCATCCACAGATTTTCCAGAACTAACTGTCATCCATATTGACGCTCCCTGTTCAACCTCTTGGTCTGGAGCAACGCTTTGTCTCATAACAAGACCTGCATTTACATCTTCGCTAGGCTCTTGGGTTATTTCTCCAACTCCCAAGTTGTTTTGAATTATTAACAGTTTCGCTGTTTCAATCTCTAGTCCTGTTAAATTAGGCATTTTTACATATATAACTTTTGGTCCTGTACTAATAACATAATCAACATTATCATCTTTTTGGGCAGGATTATTTGCAGAAGGATACTGATCAATAATTTGACCAGCTGGATAAGTGTCCGAATTTTGTTCAGTTATACGCCCTTCCTCAAGCCCTTCTTCTGCAAGAATAAGACCTGCTTCTATTGCATATTTACCAATTAAATTTGGAACAGTAATATTTTTCATACCTTTGCTCACAACAACCTTCACAGGATAATTTTCCTTAAGTTTCGTTCCTTCTTCAACACTTTGTTCTAGTACTTTACCTTCCTCATATTCACTGCTGTATTCCCTGTCTGAAACTTCAAACAACAGTCCTAAATCTTCTATGATTTTTTCTGCTTCCTGTTCATCTCTTCCTAACAAGTTAGGCACAGCAACCTCTGGCACATACATAATCGCGTTAAACACAATTATGCCTCCTACTATGGCAATTACCAAGGCGCTTAAAATTGCCGCTATTGTTATTTTCTTATTTTTATCTTTTTTGTCCTTTTTATTTGTTTTGTTTCTTTTAGTTTCATTTTTCTCTTTAGATTCTTCATTAAAGAAATTTTTAAATGCATTTTCAGAATTTCCATCAATCAAATCTATATCAACAATATTGTTTTGAAATTCATCATTATTTAAGTCTGCTTTCATAGCAGGAAGCACCATGGTTGGGGAATCTATTATTTCTGTTTCTGTCTTAACAGAAGAATCAAATTCATTTAATGAATCAAGCTTTTTAATGAGTTCATCCACATTTTGAAATCTAAAACTCTGGTGTTTTTCTAGACATTTCATTATTATATCTTCAAATGCTTTTGAAATTTGAAGATTATTAATTTTTTTTGAGGGAGGTATTGGCTTTTCTTGTATTTGTTTCATTGCAACTGAAATATGATTATCTGCATCAAAAGGAACTACACCTGTTATCATTTCATACATAACGATACCTAAAGAATAAATATCTGATTTATCGTCTACATATCCTCCTCTAGCTTGTTCAGGTGAAAAGTAATGAACAGAACCTATTACATTTGATGTATTGTTTATTGTAGCAGTTGTAGCAACTTTAGCTATTCCAAAATCAGTTACTTTTGCAACACCTTCTTCCGTAAGAAGTATATTGTGAGGTTTTATGTCTCTGTGAATAATATTATTCATATGAGCATGTTTTAAGGCTTCTGCAATTTGCTTGGTTATTCTTACAGCCTCAGCTTCACTTAATCTGCCTTTTTTGTTTATATATTCTTTTAAAGTTTCACCTTTAACATATTCCATTACAATGTAATAAATATTTCCATCAATTCCTGTATCATAAATATTTACAATATTAGGATGAGCAAGGCTTGCAGCAGAAAGTGATTCCTGTTTAAACTTTTCTACAAAATCCGGGTCAGAAATAAGTTCATCCCTAAGTATTTTTATTGCAACAAAACGATTTAAAACCCCGCATTTTGCCTTATATACGTTAGACATTCCTCCTCCGCCTATTTTTTCTATAATCTCATATCTATTACCTAATATTCTACCTATCATACATTTCACCTCTAGTGATATTATCCACAATTATTATTGTAATATTATCCGTTCCTCCATTATCATTAGCCATTTCAATTAATTTTTGCACACTTTCTGAAGAACCATATTCCTTTAAAGTATCTCTTATTTTTTCATCTGACAAATGTGTTGTCAGTCCATCTGTACATAATAAAATCACTTCTTTTTCAAAAATCTCTATTTCAAAGATATCTGGATTTACAGATTCTTCGCTTCCCACAGCTCTTGTTATAACATTTCTTTTTGGATGATTCTTAGCTTCGCCTTTAGTTATTTTCCCGTCCTTCAATAATTCATTTACATAGGTATGGTCATCAGTGATTTGTTTGATTTCATTATTTTCCAAAATATATGCCCTACTATCACCTACATTGCCTATGTAGGCAATATTTAATTCAAGGTCAACAACAGCCATAGTTATTGTTGTTCCCATGCCAAAACACTCTTCTTTTTTTAATGCTTCTTCCCTAATTTTATCATTTGCAGTTTTTACACTTTTTATAATAAATGACGGTGCTTGAAAATCTTCTTGTTGAAAACTTTCTTTAAAGCATTCTCTAATGCTATCAATCGCTAAGGAACTTGCAACTTCTCCAGCTTTATGTCCTCCCATGCCATCAGCAACGGCATAAAGGTTGTATCGCCCGGTTTCTTCCACTATTAAATTATCTTCATTATTTTCTCTCAATAAACCTTTGTTTGTGTCATAATATACTTTCATAGGTTACCTCATATTTTCAAAAAATTATTTCTCAGCTGACCACAGGCAGCATTTATATCGCTTCCTAGCTCTCTTCTCACGGTGGCATTTATTCCACCATCTGTCAATAATCTTTTAAATTTCTCCACTTCAAGATTTGCAGAAGGCATAATATCAGCCTCCTTTACATAATTGCACGGGATTAAATTAACATTTGCCAATTTATTCTTTAAAAGTTTGCAAAGAAGTTCTGCATCTTCAACGCTATCATTGAAGCCCTTTATCATTATATATTCAAAAGTAAGTCTTCTTCTAGTAGAATTAATATAATAGTCGCATGCTTTTAACAATTCATCAAGCTTGTATTTTTTTGCTATAGGAAGTATTTCTTGTCTTTTTTCTTGGGTTGGTGCATGAAGAGAAATGGCCAAAGTTATTGGCATATTTTCATCTGCAAGTTTGTAAATGTTGGGTACTATTCCACATGTAGAAACGGTAATTTTTCTCATAGAAATATTTTGACCTCTTTCATCGTTTGCAAGTTTTAAAAAATCAACTATATTGTCGTAATTATCAAGAGGTTCCCCTGAACCCATTATTACAACATTTGATATTTTCTCACCAGTGTCCCTTTGAATTAAATATATTTGTTTTAACATTTCAGCGGCAGTTAAACTTCTTAAAAATCCATTTTTTGTAGAAGCACAGAAATGACAACCCATCTTGCACCCCACCTGTGATGAAATGCAAGCTGTATTGCCATATTTATATTTTAGAAAGACACTTTCTACTACATTTTTGTCTTCAAACATAATTACATATTTTTTTGTTTCATCAAGTTGAGACTCAAGCTTTAATTCAATTGACGCCTTTGTAAATTCATAATTTTTTTTAAGTTCTTCCTTTGTTTTTTTAGATACATTGGAAAGTCCTTCAAAATCTTCAATAGTCTTGTTATGTATCCAGTCAAAGATTTGCTTTGCTCTAAACTTTGGTTCACCAACATCCACAAGAGCTTTTTCAAGTTCTTCAAAGCTTAAATCATCTATTTTTTTCATTGTCTTACCTTCTTATTTAATTAAACTTTTTTTAAAATCATAAGCACTACAGTTGTCAAGATTATATCATAATCTTTTTAATTTCGCAATAAAAAAGCCATCCATATGGTGAATATGAGGGAATAGTTCTATATATCCTTGCTTGGCTGTTTTGAAGTCTTTATGAATAAAGTCTGAAATATCTACTAGTGTAAATCCTTTATTGCTTTTTAAAAAACTCATTACGTTTTCTAAATTTTCTTCCTTGTTTGTTGTACAGGTGGAATATAGCATTTCACCATTTGGCTTTAAATATTTAGACGCATTTTCCAATATTTTATATTGAACATCAACAATATTTTTAATTTCTTCATTTGTTTTATTATATTTAATTTCAGGTTTTCGTCTAATTATTCCAAGCCCTGTGCACGGAACATCAACTATGCAGTAATCTGCTTTTCCTATTAAGGACTCATCTAATTTAGTGGCATCATAAGACTCTGCAGTTATGTTTGTTATTCCAAGTCTTTTTATTTCCTTTTCAATGAGGGATAATTTTCCTGGATAAATATCTCTAGATATTATTTTACCAGTGTTGTTCATAATTTCACCAGCATTTAATGATTTGCCTCCAGGTGCTGAGCACAGATCAATAATAAGGCTATTTTCCTTAGGATTTAAAATTTGACCTGCTAACATTGAACTTTCACTTTGTATGGAAAAAAAACCATTCTTGAATTCTTCAGTTTTATCTATTTCAAATGGGTTTTTTAACACGATTCCCTTGTTAGCATATTTACAGGGCTGAGCAATTATTCCTTTTTTCTGGAACAGTTTTATAAGTTCATCCCTTGATATTTTCAATGTATTTACTCTGATTTCTAAAAGTGCTTCTAAATTG
>JBGUET010000038.1:0-11872 GCA_041821225.1 Sedimentibacter sp. | reverse complement strand
TGTTGCTGTAGCTCAAGATTATAAAACAAATGAAGTACTAATGGTTGCATATATGAATAAAGAATCATTAGAAATTACTTTAAATGAAAAAAGAGCATGCTATTTTTCTAGGAGCAGACAATGCCTTTGGAGAAAAGGGGATACATCTGGACATGTGCAATATTTAAAAGGTTTATACTATGACTGTGATGCAGATGCCATACTTATGAAGGTTGACCAGGTAGGAAATGCGTGTCATACTGGGGCATATTCATGCTTCTTTAATAAAGTATATGAAGAAGATGTAACAGACCAAGCAATATTAAATCGAGTATACAATCAAATTATCAATAGAAAAGATAATCCTGTAGAGGGTTCTTACACAAATTATTTATTTGACAAGGGTATAGATAAAATATTAAAAAAAGTTGGAGAAGAGTCAAGTGAAGTTATAATTGCAGCTAAAAACAAAAGTAAAGATGAACTAGTTTATGAAATGTGTGATTTAATATATCACTCACTAGTTCTAATGGTAAACGAAGGTGTTACCATTGACGATTTGAAAAAAGAATTGACGAAAAGACACAAATAATATCTAGGATTCCATATATTTTATAAGTATAAAATGCTTTTATTTGGTTGAAATTTTTTATTTGTTTTTAAGTTTCAATAAAGAAATTGATGGTAATATAAATACGAAGTGAAAGAACGAAAGTGATTCAAATTTTTAATAAAGGTTTTAACAGCAGTCACAATTCTGTCACAACACATATGTGTTATTATTACATAAACTTATAAAAAATTAAGTAATTAGGAGGATATTATGGACGATAATGAAAAAAGTATGTTAAGTGAAAATAATGAATCTTTAGGAGCTGATAATAATAAAAGTGATGTAAATTTTATTTTACCAACAGTTGAAGAACCAAAACCAAAGAAAAAAGGAAAGAGAAAAGCAATTTTAAGCTATATTTCTGTAGCACTTGTTGCTGCACTAATTGGAGGGCTTTCAGGTGGATATATTGCAACAAGCCAATTAAGAATAATTGAAAAAAATAGTGGGGAAAGTTTAACTGCCCAAAGTGTTAATATTAACTTGACGGATGATGTTTATTTTGCAGCAGCAGTTGCTGAAAAGGCACAAAAGACTGTTGTTGGAATAACTACTGACGTTGTACAACAATACGATACATTTTTTGGACCTCAAACTCAAAAAATGCAAAGCATGGGTTCTGGATTTATAATTGATCCAAATGGTTACATAGTTACCAATGCACATGTTATTGGAGATGGGCAATATGAAAATATTACAGTTTCTTTAATAGATGGATCAACTGAAGTGGGAGAAGTTCTTTGGTACGATACAACATTAGATTTGGCTGTTGTAAAAATAAATAAAACTGGACTCCCTGCTGTTGAATTAGGAGATTCAGATAAATTAATGGTTGGAGAACCTACTGTTGCAATAGGAAATCCAATGACTTTAGACCTTGAAAGAACTGTCACACAAGGTATAATCAGTGGATTAAACAGATCTATCGCTTTTGATAATGGTACAGTTATTGAACCATTAATCCAAACTGATGCATCAATAAACTCTGGAAACAGCGGTGGCCCATTATTTAATGCCAAAGGCCAAGTAATTGGAATTAATACAGCAAAAATGAGCACAGCTGAAGGTTTAGGGTTTTCCATTCCAATCAATACTGCAAAACCAATAATTGAACAAATAATAAAAGATGGAACATTTTCAACAGTCTATGTAGGAATTACAGGCGTTGATGTAGAAACTTATGAAAAAGCTTTAGGTGTTGATGTTGCTGCAGATTATGGAGTTGTAGTGGTGGAAACATTGAATGATTCACCAGCGAAAGCAGCAGGATTAGAAACAGGCGATGTAATAATTGCAATTGATGGTGACAAGATAGAAAGTATGTCTGATTTAAAAAGAAATTTATATGAATACAAAAACAATGATAGTATTGAGTTAACTATAATTAGAAGTGGAAATGAACAAAAAATAACAATGACTCTTAAAACAAAGCCAGCTAATTTATAATATAGACAAGTAAAAAGATAATTTTAATTAAATTCCCCCAACAAAAAAAACAGGTCTAACCTGTTTTTTTTGTTTGAATATTAAATGGAAAAATCGTAGTTCTTTAAGTTTGGTGATACTATTACATTAGCATCTGTTGCAGCTATAACTCCCTCAACAGTAGCGTCAGGTCCTAGTTCTTCAAGAATAAGACCTTCCTTAGAAACTCTTAAAAGTGCCATTTCAGTTACTATTAAATTAACTTGTTCCTTTGCAGTTAAAGGAAGAGTGCATTGTTTTAATATTTTTGGTTTTCCCTTTTGTGTATGTAACATGGCAATAATAACCGTATTTGCTCCAACAACAAGGTCCATAGCTCCACCCATGCCAGGAACCATTTTGCCAGGTATTTTCCAGTTAGCCAAACTTCCTTTTTCATCAACTTCCATTGCGCCAAGTACTGTTGCATCAACATGGCCACCACGAATGATACCAAAAGATGTTGCACTATCAAAGAACATACCACCTGGAATTATTGTAGAAGGCATACCACCTGCGTTCACAAGTTCCCAATCTTCTTGTCCTGCTTCTGGTGCAGGGCCTAAGCCTAAAAATCCATTTTCTGATTGAAATGTTACGTCAATATTTTCAGGAATATAATTTGAAACCATTGTTGGAAGACCAATTCCTAAATTTACAACGTCACCATCTTTTAATAACTGTGCTACTCTTCTTGCGATTATTTCTTTAGCATCCATTATTTGTCACCTCCAACAATATAGTCAACAAATATTCCTGAACACATAACGTGTTCTGGGTCTATTTCTCCAACTTCCACTATTTTATCTGCTTCAACAATAACCATATCTGCTGCTGTAGCCATTAAAGGATTAAAGTTTTTAGTAGTTTTAGCAAAAACCATATTTCCTTTTTTATCAACAATTGAAGCTTTAAGCAAAGCTACATTTGCTCTCAAAGGAAGTTCTAATATATATTCTTGACCATTTATTGTTTTCTTTTCTTTTCCAATTTCTGCTTCTGTTCCAACTCCTGTTGGTGTATAGAAACCTCCCAGACCATTTCCTCCACATCTTACCTTTTCAGCCAATGTTCCTTGAGGAGTCAATACAACTTCAGTTTCTCCTGAATTCATTTGGTTTGCTGTTTCTGGATTAGTTCCTACATGGGAAGCAATCATTTTTGTAAATTGTTTGTTTACAACCATTTTGCCAACGCCTCTATCAGGGAAGCCAGTATCGTTGCATATTAAAGTTAAATTTTTTACGTTTTTCTCCACAAGTGCATCTATTATTCTATCTGGAGTTCCATTTGCCAAGAATCCACCAACCATTACAGTCATTCCATCTTGAACTTTTTCAGCAGCTTGTTTTACAGTAATAATTTTGTTTATCAAGTTAATCACCCTTTCTGATTTTATTAAATATAATTATTTATTTATAAAATAACTATAGAGAGGGTTTAGTACCCTTCTCTATAATTAAATAATTACCACTATTTACTATTATCTTTGAACTAATATTGCTGTTCCCATTCCGCCACCAATGCATAGTGTAGCAAGACCTTTTTTAGAATCTCTTTTTTTCATTTCGTATAATAGCGTAACAAGAATTCTTGCGCCTGAAGCGCCAATTGGATGTCCAAGTGCTATTGCACCACCATTGACATTTACTATTTCAGGATTCAACTCTAAATCTCTTATAACAGCTAAAGATTGAGAAGCGAATGCTTCGTTTGCTTCAATTAAATCTAAATCTTTAACAGTCCAGTTAGCTTTAGCTAATGCTTTTTTAGTTGCTGGTATAGGACCAAGACCCATAACTTTTGGGTCAACACCTGCTGTTCCATAGCTTACTATTTCTGCAAGATATTCAATTCCAAGTTCATCAGCTTTATCTTTACTCATAACTATAAAAGCAGCCCCACTATCATTTATACCAGATGCATTTGCTGCTGTAACTGTACCACCTTTTTTAAAAGCAGTAGGTAACTTAGCCATTTTTTCTAAAGTAGAACCATGTCTTGGAAATTCATCAGTAGTAACTACTATTGGATCTCCTTTTCTTTGAGGGATAATAACTGGTACTATTTCATCATTAAATCTACCTGACTTTTGTGCAGCTTCAGCTTTGTTTTGACTTGAAACGGCAAATATATCTTGCTCTTCTCTTGTTAATCCATATTGTTCAGCTATATTTTCTGCAGTTATGCCCATGTGATATTCGTTGAAAATGTCATATAAACCATCATGTACCATAGAGTCTACTATTGCACCATCATTCATTCTTTGTCCCCATCTTGCGTTATTAAGCAAATAAGGAGCATTTGACATGCTTTCACAACCGCCACAAAGAATTATATCATCATCGCCACTCATAATCAATTGAGCTGCCATACTCACTGCTCTTAAACCTGAACCACATACTATATTAATAGTAAGTGCAGGAACTTCAATAGGAACATCTGATCCTAAAGAAACTTGTCTAGCTACATTTTGCCCTAAACCAGCTCCAAGAACATTTCCAAATAATACTTCATCAATCATTGATGGCTCAATTTTTGCTCTCTTTATAGCTTCTTTTGCTGCTGTAATACCAAGATTTACTGCTGATACCGATTTGAAAACTCCTCCGTATGAACCTATAGCTGTTCTAGCTGCAGATGCAATAACTACTCTTTTCATAAACTGCCTCCTAAATTTTATATATATATTTTTAATAGCATTTTTTATGCCAATAAACTAAATTTGGTATAACATTAGTATTTCAACAAATAAAAAAATCAATACATAAATATAATATTTAATCATATGCAAATGTGCGCATATTTTTTTAGAAATTATTGCTAAATTGCATATTTTGTAATATGATAGTACTTATTAACCATGTAGATACTCATTGGTACTAGTTTAACATATTGTTTAAAAAATATCAAATAAAAAATGGTAAATATATATAAAATTTTTTTTAATGGGAGAAGGAAATGGAGTCAAAAAACATTGATTTAAACGTGGGATTCGTTATTACAGATGATAAGTTCAATATTTCTTACTGTAATAAATTTTTTAAAACAAAGATTTATAAGAGTAATGAAGATGTATTGAATAAAAAAATAACAATATATTTTCAAGATATTAAAGTTGATAGGGAAGACCTTTATTCAGTAAAATATTTAGATAATTCTGTTTATTATGTAATGCACAATCAAATAAAGCTTCAAAATAATGATTTTTATATATTTTTTTTCTATGATTTCTCCATAGGAAATGAATTGGAAAAGCAAATTGTTAGATTAAGCAGTCAGCAATACTTATACAATGAAATGTTAAACAAACTAAAAGATGGCATTTACATTACAGATGAAGAAGGAACAACTACATACGTCAATGACGCATTTTTGAATTTATCTGGATTAACAAGAGAGCAAATTATTGGAAAAACAGTTTATGATCTAAGAAAATTAAATATATTGCCAAATTCATGCTGTGCTAAGGTAATAGAAATAAATGGACCGGTTTCTACTATAAATAATTATTATAAAGGTCAGAGATGCTTAGTTTCAGGTTCTCCCATCTTAGACGAAAAAGGAAATTTGGCTAAGACCATTGCTGTTATAAGAGATGTGACTGAACTGGATGTATTGATGAAAAATATTACCAAAGAAACAAATTTATTTTTAAAAAGCAGTGACTTTAACATTAAAGAAAAAAATGATGCAAAAGAACCAATTGTTGTAATTAATAATGAAAAAATGAAAAACATTTATATCAAGGCTAAAAAGATTGCTAATGTAGATAGCACAGTTTTAATTTTAGGGGAGACAGGTGTAGGAAAAGATTTTATAGCATCATATATTCACAATATAGGTAATCGTAGAACAGGAAAATTTATTAAAATTAATTGTAGCGCCGTACCTGAACATCTATTAGAATCAGAGTTTTTTGGCTATGAAGAAGGTGCATTTACCGGAGCACAAAAGGGAGGGAAAAAGGGACTTTTTGAAGAAGCAAACAGTGGAGTTCTCTATTTAGATGAAATAGGAGACATGCCATACACTTTGCAGGTAAAATTGCTAAGTGCGTTAAATGATAGAATGTTTTACCGTATAGGAGGAACAACTGCTGTAGAATTTAATGCACGAATTATTGCTGCCACAAATGTGGATTTAAAACATCTTGTGGAGGAAAAAAAGTTCAGAGCAGATTTGTACTATAGATTAAATGTTGTAACGTTTGTTATTCCACCCCTTAGATACAGGAAAGAAGATATTATACCTCTAGCCCATGAATTCATTGAATATTACAACAACAAGTATGGTAAGAATTGTTACTTCACCACAAACTGCCTTGAGCATTTCTTAAGTTATGAATGGCCAGGCAATATAAGAGAATTAAAAAACATAATAGAGCGCTTGGTTCTCATGACAGATGATGCATTAATAGATACGGATTTATTTAATGAAAATTTTATTTTAAATGAGTCTGGGACAAACGTTAAGAACGACAATATTTATACATATGATAATAAAACATTAAAAGACAAGGTAGATGATTATGAAAAAGAAATAATACAAACAACCTTGGCTGTTTCTACAAACATGAAACAAGCAGCAGCAAGGCTTGGAATGGATATATCAACATTAGTCAGGAAAAAACAAAAATACAACTTGAAAAATTAACCGCCCAGGCGGTTTTTTTTTTTATGCCCTAACCCCATTTTTTAGAGTGTTTTTTCTAAAAAATGGATGGTAGGTCAAACGCAACGAAATCCAAATTTATGCGACGGAAGGAGCAAATAAATTTGTGATTGAGACTGTGAAATGCCCTAACCCCATTTTTTAGAGTGTTTTTTCTAAAAAATGGATGGTAGGTCAAACGCAACGAAATCCAAATTTATGCGACTGGAAGGAGCAAATGAATTTGTGATTGAGACTGTGAAAAGCCCTAACCTACATTCCTTTTAAGTGTTTTAACATAAATTTTTCAACTTTTGAATAAAAAACCTAAAAATGCAGATATTACAAATGATAGCTGGATTATAGGAGGAATTATGTTTTTTATAAATGAAATAAAGCACATAATACACAATGATATAATAATAATTTTTTTTGTTATAAGTTATATTTTGATTTTCAGTACCAGCAAGGAACTTAAAAGGAACAACTACCATAAAGATTATAAAATAGTCCGCACTACTGGGATAATTTACGGAATACTTGCGATAGCAGCTGCAGTAGCAATACTAATATAGGTGATGAAATGAAAGAGAATGAACAAAAAAAATCTCAAACAAAAATTGAAAAAAATTTAAACAAGAATGAAACTGTTTTAAGAGAAATATTTAATAATGCTGACGACATAGTTTTTAGAAAATTAGAAGGTGGCCAAAGCCAAAAATTAAAAATGCTTGTGGTCTATGTTGATGGAATGACAACAAAAGAAGCAATAAGTGAATATGCCATACAAAATCTTTTGGTGAATCTTGACTTAGACAATCTTGAAAAAAGTGGAGACAGCGAGTTGCAAAATGCTATAGCAAAAACCGATATAGCAATATTAGAGGTACAAACTCTTTTGGCTATTGAGGAATGTGTTGATAAAATACTTTCAGGGGAAACTGTACTTCTCTTAGATACTTGTACAAAAGGAATAATGCTTTCTTCAAGAGGATGGCCAATGAGGGGCATTCAAGAACCATCAGCAGAAACGCTCATAAGAGGTGCGAGAGACGGTTTTAACGAAACAATGAAGGTCAACATAACACTTATTAGAAGGAGGATAAGAGACCCAAAACTAAAAGTTAAATACACGCAGGTTGGAAGCAGATCCAAGACAGACATTGCAATATTATACATAGATGATTTGGTTAACAAGACCGTATTAGATACAGTGGAGAAAAGAATAAAAAATATTGACATTGAAGCTATTTTAGAGAGTTCATACATTGAAGAAATGATTGAGGATGACAGCTATTCGCTTTTTCCTCAAATTGAAAATACGGAAAGGCCAGATGCAGCAGCATCAGCACTCATAGAAGGAAGAGTTGTAATAGCAATTGACAACACGCCGTCTGTATTGATTGCCCCTGCAATATTCGTTTCATTTATGCAATCTTCAGAAGATTACTACGAAAGATGGCTTCCATCAAGCTTTACACGAATGATTAGATACATAGCTTTGCCTATAGTTATACTTCTTCCGGCGTTGTATGTGGCAGTTACCCAGTATCATCCCAATATGCTACCTACGCAGCTTGCTTTATATGTTGCAGCATCTAGGGCGAATGTACCGTTTCCACCATATTTTGAGGCCCTTTTAATGGAACTTGTAATGGAACTTGTAAGGGAGGCATCTCTAAGAATTACCAGTCCTGTTGGATCAACCATAGGTCTAGTAGGAGGCCTAGTAATAGGCCAATCCTCAGTGCAAGCAGGGCTTATAACTCCATTGGCTGTTATTATTGTAGCATTGACTGCAATATCTTCATTTGCCATACCTAGTTATAATTTCAGCGCATCATTAAGAATGATTAGATTTGCATTCATTATTCTTGCGGCTATGTTTGGACTTTTTGGTATATCAATTGGGCTAAGCATTCTCATCATACACCTTTGTACTTTAAAAAGCTGCGGTATACCTTATATGACACCATTCTCAAGTTTTGTAGAGAATAGAAAGGATTTAAAAGATACAATTATAAGACCTAGAATAAAAAATATGGTTCATAAACCTAAGTATTTACAATTAGAAAAAGAGAAGGAAAAATAAATGTTTAATCAAGATATTACACCTTATCAAAATATATCAATTTTAATTCTGGTTTCATTTGCTTTTCAATCAATGTTCATGCCAATAATATTGTCTGAAATTGACGGTCCTGTTGGTTGGGTTTCAATTGTTATTGCAGCATTATTATTGTACTTAGTCATGAAACCATTAAATAAAGTTATGACAAAATACAATGAAGATACAATAATCAATATTTCAAACAAATTATTTCCAAAGGCGATTTCAAAGCTTATAGGAATGTACTACATATTTCTGTTTTTAATATCAAATAGCTTACTTATGAAGGATTTTGCAGAGCAAATTAAGTTAATGATGCTTTTCAGAACACCTTTAAGCACAATAATTATTATAATATTATTGACAGCATCTTACGCTGCAAAAAAAGGAATACAGACTATAGCCAATATTACAAATATAGCTATTTTAATTGCCTTGATACCATACTTGTTTATAATAGTATTTTCAACCTATTATGCTGATTACACAAACATTTTTCCCATTTATCCCGCAGACGTGCAAGGTATTTTAAAATCAGTTCCAATTGCTTTGCTAGGATTTTTCGGATCATCCATACTCTTGTTTTCTAACAGCAGTGTATCAATAAAAGAAAAAAACATGACTCTTAATAGAAAATTTATTGTTATTAGCTCAGTGCTTTACATTGTTAGCTATTTGCTAATTATCATAAAATTTGGAATGAAAGAAGCCGTTAACATGGTATGGCCTTTTATATCTATAATGAAGTTTGTTAACATTCCTGGGTTTTTCTTTGAAAGCACAGAAATAGTAGGCCTGTGTTTTCAAATTATAGTTACCTTTACTTGCATATGTATTCTTGCATATTTTACAAACCTTGCAT
Organism: Sedimentibacter sp.; assembly: GCA_041821225.1. GTDB lineage: Bacteria > Bacillota > Clostridia > Tissierellales > Sedimentibacteraceae > Sedimentibacter. Next base: position 2,191 of record JBGUET010000038.1, on the reverse strand, counting down.
TGCAGGAAACGTTTAAAACAAGAGAAAATGGTTATTTTATTTTTATTCAAATACCGATTTTATATTTAATGGCAGCGGAATTGCCTGGTATGTACATGATGTTTCCATATGTACGAATTCCTGTATATGTTTTAAGCGCTTTGAATTTTTTAATACCCATATTCATTATATTAAAAGATAGAAAAGCTAAGGCAAAAGTTAAAGGTTAGCATTACAAAGTAATCAGTAGCGTTGATTACAGTTAAGGACTTTCGATAAATGAGTGGTCATAATTTAATTATTAATTTTCAAATTTACAAAAGGGGCAATATGAAAAATATTAAAATTATTATTATTGTTATAATTGCAGTGTTAACATTGACTGGCTGTTGGGACAGTGTAGAAATCAACAAAAGGGAATACTTGTTTGCAGTTGGAATTGATAAGAAAGAAGATACTCTAAAGTTCACTTCTGAAGTACCTAAAATTAATGAAGGGAACGAGGAGCAAAGACTTGTATATTCAAAAGAGAATGACAATTTTGCGGATTTTTACAATACCAGTTATCTTCATTCAGAAAAAGCTATATCAGATACATTAATGCAGGTTATAGTGCTAGGGGAAGGTACAGCAAGAGATTCTGATACGTTCAAAAAAATATTTGATGAAATCCAAAGATCCCCTCAAATGAATAGAAGGGTTAAAATATGCATAGCAAAAGGTAATGCAGAGGACATTATCAATACTGAAATACCCAGCAACCCTCTAGTAGGTAGATATCTAAGTGATATGTTGGTAAAGCTTAAAAGAGAAAGTTACCAGGATATTTATACATTTGATGAAGCAATTCTACACCTTGGGCAAACTGGCAATGCCATGGTTCCCGTTGTTGAAATAAATGAAAAGAGTTTAAAGGTAGAAAGGGCTGCGGTCATTAAGGAATATGAGCTTGTAGGATTTCTGGAACCTGAAGAATTAGAATCAATAATGCTTTTATTGAATCCAACCACTGCTGGCATACGAAACATTAATATTGAAGTAGATGGAACAAAACTAGCATTAGGAGCAGTAGATGTGAGCATGTCAGAAAAAATTGATTTACAAGGAGATAAGTTAGCTGTTGACTATTATGTAACGTTGTATTGCTATGTTAATTCATTTATTATTGGCAACGACAGCTTAGTAGATGAAAATTTCATGAAAAAAGTAAAAGAAGAGTCAATAAAAAAAATTTCAGGTACAACAACTGAAACCATTGATAAGCTACAGCACACATATAAATCGGATTTATTAAGAATAAAAGATGATTTGTACAAATACCACAAAAAAGATTTTGAAAAAATTATGGACACTTATGATGAAGTGTTTGAAAATGCAGAAATAAATGTTCATTACAACATGGAAATAAAAAGTGTAGGATTGGTTAAATAGGAGGGAAAATGCACTATTACAAGAAAATATTAATATCACTAGTGGTGGTTATTTTAACAATTGCAACATCTTATAGCATAGAAGCGTACAGTGGAATGACTAAAATAAATGACAAAGTTATTCGCTTCCATGTTATAGCAAATTCAAACACACTTGAAGACCAGCAGCTTAAGTATTCTGTAAGAGACAAAGTAATAAGCACATTCACCAAGAAATTTGAAAATATTTCAACAAAAGAAGAAAGTGAAATAATAGTATTACAAAATATTAATGAAATAAGGACCGAAGCAGAGTCTGTTGTAGAAAGCAATGGATTTAACTATGAAGTCAATGTGTATTATGGAAATTACAAGTTCCCACGTAAGCTTTACAATGACATAGTGTTGCCTGAGGGATATTATGATGCTGTAAGAATAGAAATAGGCAAGGCAGAAGGCAATAATTGGTGGTGCGTCATGTTCCCTCCATTATGCTTTGTAAATTTAGGTAAAGACCAAGAAAAGACTGTATTTGATATTGATACAGAAAAAAGATTGCAGGAGGTTTTAACCCAAAAGGAAATAGAGGCAATAAAAACTAAACGGGGTTTAGAAGATATAACACTTAAATCAAAATTATTTGAGTTTATAGAAAAGGGAAGAGTAGAAAACACAGGAATTTATTCTAATGATAGATCAAATACATATGCTGTTTCATTATCAAAGTAAATGTAAATATAATTTTTTTGGTATGGGATGGCATTGTGACTCCTATATGGCAAATTACGGGAGGGTACAAGACC
>JBGUET010000037.1:0-11901 GCA_041821225.1 Sedimentibacter sp. | reverse complement strand
AGTAGCTGCTATTAGTATTTCAGGATCAAGCATCAGTATGAAAATGAATGGTTTTGAAGAAAAGGTGAAAAAAGTAAAGGATATTGCTAATATGATTAGTATGTCCATGAAATAGATAATAATATAAATTAGTTAAATAATCTAATATTGAAATATTAGATTATTTTTTCAAATGATATCGGAACAGTGTTCCGAAAAGGAGGAATAATGAAAATACTTGCAATTAACCCAGGTGGTACTTCAACAAAAATATCAGTCTTTAATAATAAAGAAGAAGTTTTGAAGGTTAACATTTCCCATACACAGGGTGATTTAGAAAATTTCAAAAATGTTTTTCAGCAATTTGAGTATAGGAAAAATTTAATAATAAGCACCCTTATAGAAAACGAATTCCCATTAGAATCATTAAACTGTGTAGTTGGAAGAGGTGGTTTGATGAAGCCAATTCCAGGGGGCACATATGTTATAAATGATAGGATGATTGATGATTTAAAGGCTGCAATAAACGGTGAACATCCATCCAATTTAGGAGCTGCATTAGCTAAAAATATCGGAGATATAGTGGGAGTTCCTTCCTATGTAGTAGATCCAGTATCAGTAGATGAATTTCAGGAAGTATCAAGAATTACAGGATTATCTGACATTGTAAAGGCAAGTTGGTTACACTCTTTAAATCATAAGGCAGTTTGTAGAAAAACTGCTGAGGAAATGGGAGGAAAATATGAGGACTTTAATTTCATAGTTGCTCATTTAGGTTCTGGTATTTCCATTGTAGCTCATGATAAAGGGAAAATGGTAGATGGAAGTGGCGGAAGATCTGATGGACCATTTTCACCTGAAAGAAGCGGTGGATTACCAACCTATGATTTAATTAAATTGTGTTATTCAGGTAAATATAGTTATAAAGAAATGGTTGATAAGGTTAGCAATATTGGTGGAATGTACGATTATTTAGGAACAAAAGATCTTATGGAAATAGAAAAGCAAGCAGAAAACAATGATGTAAAATCTAAACTCATATTAGATGCATTTATTTACAAGGTTGCAAAAGAAATTTCCATGTATGGAGCAACCCTCAATGGAAAAGTAAATAAAATAATTTTGACTGGTGGAATTTCAAATTCCAAATATATTACGCAAGAAATTATAAAAAGAGTTTCATATTTAGCGCCAGTAGTAATTATACCTGGTGAAATGGAAATGGAAGCTTTGGCCTTAGGAGCTTATAGGGTTATTAATAAATTAGAACAAGCAAAAATTTATGTTTAGGAGGTGAACAAAATGATAGAAAATTTTAGTGACCTATTAAAAAAAGCAAAAGAAACAGGACCATATGTGGTTTCAGTAGCCCAAGCTGAGGATAATGAACTTCTAAAGTCTATTAAAATGGCTGAAGAAATGGGGTTAATACATCCCATATTAGTAGGAGATAAATCAAAAATTGAACATATTGCAAAAGAAGTTGGACTTACTAATTATGAAATAGTTCATAACAGTAATCCAGATGAAGTAGCATTAGAGGCTGTAAAAGTTGTAAGCAGCGGTCAAGCTCAAATTCTTATGAAAGGGCTTGTAAATACATCAACATATTTAAGGGCAGTCCTCAATAGAGCGTATGGATTAAGGACAGATAGACTGTTAAGCTTATTAGCGGTTTATGAGTTGCCAGGATATCATAAGCTTCTGTATTGTACAGATAGTGGAGTAAATGTAAATCCTACTTTAGAGCAAAAAAAGCATATTTTAACAAATTCACTTATAGCTTTAAAATCCTTTGGATTTGATGCTCCTAAAGTAGCGGTATTATCATCAAATGAAATGGTAGACCCTAAAATACCTTCAACAGTAGATGCAGCAAGACTTGTTGAAATGGTTAAGGAAGGATTAATACCAAATTGCATAATTGAAGGTCCAATAGCTTTTGATGTGGCTTTTGAACCCCATGCAGCTTCACATAAAGGAATTGATAGTAAAATTACGGGAGATGTTGATTTGTTAATGTTTCCAAATATCGAAACAGGAAATGTGTTAGGTAAGTCATGGTTGCATTTTAATAATGCAAAATGGGCTGGAATTATTCTTGGTGGAACAAATCCAATAGTTCTTGGTTCTAGATCGGATACAGCAGATGTAAAATTAAATTCTATCGCACTAGCGTGCTTGGCTTCAAAAAGATAAAAAACAAAAAATAAAAAACACAACCTTGGAGGAGAATATGAATAAAAAATTTAAACTCATGTTAACAGTATTAGTAATGGGCTCTTGTTGGTCAATAGTATATTTAATTCCTTTTATACAATATGTTTTTTACGATCCGTTTAGAGAAATGCTAGGTGCTACTAATGCTCAACTTGGAGTACTTATGACTATTTATGGAATTGGTAACTTGTACGGATGTCCTTTAGGTGGTTGGATAGCAGACAGATTCAATTATAAGAAATTATATATGGGTTCAGTTTTATTTAATGGTATACTTGGTCTTATTTTTGTATCGAACCCAACATATTCATTTGCATTAGTAATGTGGGTTGGTTTCTCAATCACAAGTTTAGTTATGAATTATCCTGCTCATATAAAAATCATTAGAAATTTAGTTAGTGATGAAGATCAAGGTAAAATATTTGGATTCAATGAAACAGCTGTTGGAATAGGAAATATTGTTTTTAATGTAATCATGATGTTCTTATTTAATCATTTCCTTCAAGGAGTGGAAGGACTTAGGGCTGCAATAATTGGTTTGAGCATACTTTCAATACTGTTGACTGTTGCTGCTTATTTTGTAATTGATGATCCAGCTGAAAGCCATGTTATGGTTGATAATAAAAAAGAAGTTGCACCAAAGCTTGGTGCTCCTGAATATCTTGAAATATTAAAGAGTCCTTCAACATGGCTAATAGCATTATCTATTTTCTCAATATATTCATTTTTAGTTACTATGTCATACTTTACACCATACTTTACAGAGGTACTTGGAGCAACAGTAACATTCTCAGGTATAGTTGCTATTTTAAGAACTTATGTAATGACTTTGGTTGGAGCTCCTATTGGTGGTCTTTTATCTGATAAAATAAAATCCCCTTCTAAAGTTTTACTTGGTGCAAATGCAGTTGGTATTGTATGTCTTGTAGTATTGTTGAATTTAAGCAGTTCCACAACTGTATACACATTAATTGCATTAACATTGTTTATGGCATTGATGATTTATATAGGAAGAGGTTCATACTACGCTGTTATATCTGAACTTAATGTTAGTAAGGCGAGAACAGCTTCAACAATTGGAATAGCAGCTGCTCTTGGTTTCTCACCTGACATGTTTCAATTCTTATTGTTCGGAAATTGGTTAGACACTTATGGACAAGCAGGATACAAATATATGTTTATTTATCAAATTGTTGTATTAGCAATTGGTGTAGGCACTGCAATAATGGTTCTTAAGTTAAAAAAGAAACAAAATAATACAGCTAATGGCGTAAAAGCAGAAAGTGTTACTGTATAAATAAAAAGACTGAAAGGAGAAAAATCATGGAAAGTAATACCAGAAAGAAACAACCAACTTTCAAGTTTGCTTTAGGCGTAATGATGTTAATTGTTGCAACTTTAATTGGTGGACTAATATTTTTAAAATCAGACCCTCATATTTTAATGATTACAGACATTATTATAGCTTCTTTTGCAGGCGTAATAATGGGGTATGGGTGGGATGATATTTTAGAAGCTATGGTTGATGGTGTAAGCAAGGCCATGAGTGCACTGTTTTTCTTCTTTTTAATAGGAATGGCAATTGGAGCATGGATTTTAAGCGGTACTGTTCCTGCATTAATAAGTTACGGGTTTAATATACTAAGTCCAACCTTTTTCTTGCCTGCTGGCATGATTATCTGCAGCATAAGTTCACTTGCAACTGGAAGTTCATGGAGCACTGTAGGAACTGTAGGTATAGCATTGATGGGAATAGGGTCAGGACTTGGTATACCAGCTCCACTTACTGCAGGCATGATTGTATCTGGCAGCTACTTTGGTGATAAGATGTCACCATTATCTGATACTACTAATTTAGCGCCTGCCATTGCTGGGGTAAATATATATGACCATATTAAAGCAATGCTGTATACGACTATTCCTTCTTATATCATTGCCTTGGTTGTGTATACAATTCTAGGCTTGAAGTATGCTGGAGCTAGTTTGAATCTGGAAAATATCAAAGCAATGCAGGATGCTATAGGCGGATTATTTGATTTGAATCCTATAGTGTTTATACCCATAGCGGTAGTTCTTATAGCTAGTTTAGCCAAGGTCCCTTCAATACCAGGAATGCTTGCAGGAATTGTATCAAGTATTCCGATATCAATTTTTATGCAACATGGAAGTATGAGTGAAGTTGTTGAGGTGCTCAACTATGGTTTTCAAGGCCAAAGTGGAGTGGAACTTGTTGATGTACTGCTTAATAGGGGCGGAATTCAATCTATGATGTGGACTTTTTCTTTGGCGGTTATAGCACTGTCCCTTGGAGGAATACTTAGTAGGACTGGAATACTCAATGCAATTGTAATTAAAATGTTAAAACAAATTAAAAATCCAAAATATTTGCCAGCTGCAACTATATTTACGTGTTTTATGGTGAATTTGACTATGTCCGAACAATATGTATCAATTGTTATTACAGGGGAACTTTTCAAAGAAGCTTATGAAAAAGCTGGATTACAGCCAAGAATGCTATCTCGTTGTTTAGAAGAAGGGGGAACATTAACATCAGCTCTAATTCCTTGGAATACTTGTGGGGCAGTTATGTTAGGGGCTTTTGGAATTTCAGCAGTCCAATATGCACCTTATGCTATTTTAAATTGGGTAAATCCTTTACTTGGTATGATTTTGCCGGTATTAGGCTACAGTCTATTAAAGAAGCCGGTAGAGTCAACCAAGAAGGATTAAATATAATAATAAATGGAGGTTTAAAAATGAAATTAGCAAATCGTATGAACAAATTACAACCATCAGATATTCGTGTGGTTATGAAGCTAATTGCAGCAAATCCGGGAACAATTTCTTTTGCAGGTGGACTACCTGATCCTAAATTGTTTCCCAGTGAGGAAATTAGAACTTTAACTGATAAAATATTAAAGGAAGATGCAGATGTTGCCCTTCAGTACGGGTTCACATTAGGGAGGACATCACTGAGGGAACAAGTTGCAAAACTTATGCTAAGAGAGGGTGTCAATGCAACTCTTGACAATATTATTATCACCACTGGTTCTCAACAAGCATTAACAATAAGTACAATGGCCTACCTGAATCCAGGAGATGTTATAATTACAGAAAATCCAAGTTATTTAGGAGCATTAGCAGCATTTGACCCATTTGAAACAAAGTATATAGGTGTAAACGGCGACAAAGATGGTATGTACATGGATGAACTGGAGAATGTTTTAAAAAATACTGAAAATGTAAAAATGATTTATGTAATACCAAATTTTCAAAATCCTACAGGCAGAACTTGGTCAACTGAAAAAAGAAAACAACTACTTGATATGGCAAATAAATATGACCTAATCATATTAGAAGATAATGCTTATGGAGAAATAAGATACGAGGGCGATAGATTACCATCTATTAAATCATTTGATACTGAAGGTAGGGTAATTCATTTAGGGTCATTCTCAAAAGTATTATCACCAGGTCTTAGAGTTGGTTGGGCATGTGCGGAAAAAGACATTATTCCTAAACTTGAACTTGTTAAATATGGTTGTGATTTACAATCTGCTGAGCTTGCTCAAATGCAGGTGGGAGAATTTTTAGCTAATTATGACATTGATGAACACTTAGCAAAAGTTAATGCGGTTTATAAACATAGAAGAGACTTAATGTTAGAAGTAATAGTTAATGAATTTCCTAAGGAAGCGAAATATTACTATCCTGAAGGCGGAATGTTCGTGTGGGTGGATTTACCTTCACACATTAACACTAGAGAATTGCTTGTGAAGGCAGTAGAGAAAAAAGTTGCTTTTGTTCCAGGTGGCTCCTTCTATCCTCAAAATGATTGTGAAAGATCTTTACGTTTGAATTTCTCTACTATGGAAGATGATAAAATCGTTTCTGGTATGAAAGTTCTAGCACAATTAATAAAGGAAAGTCTTTAGTTTATAAGGAGGTAAAAATGGAAGTGAAAATTGAGCAAGTAGTTGATTCGTTAAAAGATAAAATATTGGAATTATCTCAATTCATTTACAATAATCCTGAAGTTGGTCTAAAAGAGTTTAGTTGCTCAAAAAAAATGGTTGAAATGCTAGAAAATGAAGGTTTTGAAGTAGAATATAACTTTAGTGAAATGCCAACGGCGTTTGTTGGGAGAAAAAAGAAAGGCAATGGACCAAAAATTGCATTTATGGCAGAGTATGACGCTTTACCTGAAATTGGACATGCTTGTGGACATCATCTCATAGCGTCAATGAGTTTTGGCGCTGCGGTGGCATTGGCAAAATCATTGGAAACATACAATGGTGAGATTATTATAGTTGGCTCACCGGCTGAAGAGCTTGGTGAAGGTAAGCCGTTTTTAATTGAAAAAGGTGTATTTGACCATGTAGACGTTGCAATGATGATTCATCCATATTCTAAAACAGTATTAGAAATGGACATACTTGCCATAGGTGGAATAGATTTTCATTTTTATGGAAAAGCCACTCACGCAGCTGCACAACCAGAAATGGGAGTAAATGCATTAGACGCAGTAGTTTTATTGTTTAACAACATAAATGCATTAAGACAGCAACTAAGGTCCGATGCTAGAGTACACGGAATAATAATTGAAGCGGGCAGCGTAGCTAATAGTATTCCAGACAAAAGTAAAGTCAGATTGGAAATGAGAGCTAAGGATCAAAAGTATTTTCTTGAATTGATAGAAAAAGTTAAGAGATGTGCTGAAGCTGCAGCACTGGCAACTGGTTGTAGACTTGAGTGGAACCATTTTGAGCCAAATTGTGATAGCCTTACAACTAATCAAAACGTATTAAATATATTTAGTAATCATGTGGAAGAGTTCGATATAAAGGTTGAAACTACTCTAGAAATGGGTTCTACCGACATGGGTAATGTAAGTCAAATAGTTCCATCTATTCATCCGTGGCTTAAAATGATAGAGGGTACTGCAGGTCTTCATACAAAGGAGTTCTTGCAACAATCTGCTCTAGAGTTTGCTAGTGACAGAACCATACAAGGAGCAAAGCTATTGGCATTAACAGGACTAGATATACTTAAAAATCCAGAAAAACTTATAGACATAAAAAAAGAATTTAATGAACAGTAATTAATTGTATTAAAAAGTTTTTAATTATTATGGAGGTAATATGGAAAAAGTATTAACAAAACCAAACAGATGTAAGCAATGTGGACTTTGCATAAAAAATTGTCCAACAAAATCAATTTCTTTTTCAGAAGATATAAATGAATCAGGCAGTAACTATACAATAATAAATCATGAAACATGTACAGGCTGCGGTATATGCTATACGGTTTGTCCAGATGGAGTATATGAAATATTAGGTGATAAATAAATTAACGGAGGAAAATAAAATGGGAGACATGATTAAAGGAAATGAAGCTATTGCTGAGGCTGCAATAAGAGCTGGTGCAAGGTTTTATGCAGGATATCCAATTACTCCTTCAACTGAAATAATGGAGTATCTTTCACATAGAATGGAAGAAGTTGGCGGTACATTTATTCAGGCGGAATCTGAAATAGCAGGTATAAACATGGTTATAGGCGCTGCGTCATGCGGTGTTAGAGCCCTTACTGCTTCTTCGGGACCTGGAATAAGCTTAAAACAAGAAGGTATGACTACCTTGTCTGATGAACAGTTGCCAGCTGTTGTTATAAATATGGTTAGATATGGTAATGGTATAGGAACTTTACTAACTGCTCAATGTGATTATTTAAGAGAAACAAGGGGCGGCGGAAATGGTGACTACAGATGTATAGTACTCTGTCCAAATAGTATTCAAGAGGCTGTTGATTTAACAACACTAGCCTTTGACTTGGCTGAAAAATACAGAATGGTATGTGTTTTAATGTCTGAAGGCGCACTAGGACAAATGATGGAACCTTGTGATTTGCCTGAAATGCAAGAAACAAAAAGATATCCATGGGCATTTGATGGTAAATATACTAACAAGTTAGTAGGTATATTTGATAGAGATAGTATGAAAGAGTCAGTTTTGCTAAATGAAAAATATAATAAGGTAAAAGAAAATGAACAGAGATGGGAATCTGATTATGTAGAAGATGCAGAATACGTCTTTGTATCCTTTGGACTTCCAGGAAGATCTACAAAGGGTGCTGTAGAACAGCTGAGAGCAGAGGGGCACAAGGTTGGATTCATAAGACCTATTACTGCTTGGCCATTTCCTAATAAAGCTTTTGAAAAAGTAAATCCAAATGTTAAGGGATTTATAACAATTGAAGCTAATGCTACTGGACAAATGGTAGATGACGTTGCGTTAGCAGTAAAGAAATTGTTCAAAACTAATGTTCCAGTTTATTGTAATCCACATGTATATGGCATAACAGCTATTAAAAGCATTAAAGAGGATTATCGTAAAGTAGTTGAAGGCGAAATGAAGGAGGTATACTAAAATGGCTAAAGCAAGGAAAATTCCACAAGTTATAGATAGACCAATGAGTTTTTGCCCTGGATGTGGGCATGGAGTAGTTATAAGACTTATAACTGAGTGTATGGAAGAATTAAAACAGGATGAAAATGTTATATATGGAATAGGAGTTGGCTGCTCAAGTTTATTAGGTGGCGGATTAGAAGCGGATAGACGTCACTGTTCACATGGCCGTGCCGGTGCTGTTTGTACTGGCATTAAGAGAGTAAATCCTGACAATATTGTTGTATCATATCAAGGTGATGGAGATGCATACAGCATTGGACTTGCAGAAACTACTGCTGCAGCATATAGAAATGAAAATATATGTGTATTCATTGTAAATAATACAAACTATGGTATGACAGGTGGACAAATGAGCCATACAACTTTACCAGGACAAAAAACAACAACTTCTCAAAGTGGTAGAAATTGTGATATGACAGGATATCCAATTAGATTTCCAGAATTAGTAGCTTCACAATTTAATGTTGCATATTCAGCAAGGGGATGCGTTACAAGCCCAGCTCAAATAAATAAAACAAAGAAATTCATTAAAAATGCTATAGAGGCTCAAATAAATAATGAAGGATACTCTGTGGTTGAAATTCTTACTACATGTCCAACAAACTGGGGCATGACAGCAACAGAAGCTACAGTTAGATTAGAAGAAGAAGTAATTCCTTTCTATCCAATAGGTGAGTTTAAAACTAGGGAGGTAAAATAATATGAAAGAGATAATATTTGCTGGTGCAGGTGGTCAAGGAGTGCTTACATCAGGCTTGTTGATATCACAAATTGCAGTGTTCAAAGGATACCATGCCACATGGATACCTCAATATGGCTCAGCTATGAGAGGCGGAACAGCTAATTGTACTGTTAAATTTGGAGAAGAATATATATATAATCCATCACAAGAAGAACCAGATATTCTATTAGCCATGAATACAGCATCATATAAAAAATTTCTTTCTATTGTAAAACCAGGTGGTACGATAGTTGTAAATAGCGACTTGGTAGTTATGGAAAGCAAAAGAAGTGACGTGAATATAGTAGAAGTTCCATGTATAACTATTGCGAAAAAAATGAACCACGCTAAAGGTGCAAATATTGTAATGGCTGGGGTTATAGTAAAAATATCCGGTGATTTCACAAAGGATGAAGCAATAAGAGGCATGAATGATATGTTTAAGAAAAAAGGTAAAGAAAAGTATGAAGAATTAAATACCAATGCTTTTGAAGCAGGATTTAATTTTATTTAAATTAAATTTAGGGGACGGTTCTTTGAACCGTCCCCTTTTATTCCTTTTATTCTAAAAAATTTTTTAATTATTGAATGGACTTTGTGAGCATATAATAAAATCTACAATACCAAATGTAAAATCAATTTGAATGAGACGAGCATTTTCTAAATTTTTAAGTTCTACACTATTATGAGTTTGTTGAGGTTTAAGGTCTAATTCTAACTCTTTTTCATTAGACATATTAACGCAAAACAGACCATCTTGGAGATTTAAGAATTCTCCAACGGAGGCATTTACATATTCATTCAATTTTGTAAATTTTTCGTTAGCAAATCTTGAAGCTAAGTTAATTAACGATTTTTCATCGCAATTTATTGCTACAAACGCGTTGAAATCGCCCGTTATTTCCTGTGTTACTAGGAAATTAGATGAGTAATTTTGAATAACTGATGCTTTCATTGGGATAAAATCATCTCCAACAAATCTTATGATATTTCTAAAAAGTAAAGTTATATAATCATTATATAACTTAGTTTTTGAGGAAGATTCAAAATTAAGAAAATAACTAATAATTTCATCTAGATTTTCATTTTGTTCAATATTATTTGTTGAATTTTCTATTTTATTATCTTTCTTATAATTGTTAATAGCTTGTTCAAATTGAACATTATTTATATATCCTTTATCAACAAGTGCTTGGCCTAATGAAAGGTAGCCTGTTTTTTGTGACGATAATAATTCGGTTACCTGTGATGGTGTCATATACCCCTTATCTACGGCAATATCACCAATTCTTTTATCAACCATTGATTGAATAGTATGTACTTCATTAACTTGATCAGCAGTCATATAACCAGCATTAATGGCTAAAACTCCTAATTTTACATGGGTACTTTTACCGATTTCTAAGGCTTCCCTCAAGTGTTCGCTAGATACGATTTTGTTGTTTAATAGATAACTTCCAAAAAATTGTGTGAACATTTTACCTCCTGTTGCCTTTTAAGGCTACTATTATCATATTTAATTTGATTTGTTAACATAATCCATAATAATTTTTTCAAGTTGAACTTTATCAATAGGTTTCTGAAAGAAGTTATACGCGCCTATTTTTATAGCCTCTGTTAGTTTACTGTTTGTTCCAATTGATGAAACAATTATGACTTTAGCTTTTGAATCATATGACATTATTTCTGAAAGAGCTTCAATTCCAGTTTTTACTGGCATAACAATATCTAAAAAAACCAAATCAGGCTTTTGCTTCTTATAGGTATCAATAGCTTGTTGCCCATCATTAGCTTCAAATACTTGATCACATCCAAGTGAAATAATAATATCCTTAAATGATTTTCTAACTAAAATTGAATCATCACAAATCAAAATCTTTAATTCGTCTAATTGCATAACTCTTCCTCCTGAATTTTTATTAAAACATTAATATTCTAATATTTTACATCAAAAAAACGTTTTTTACAATAGATTAAGACAAAATTCAACAATTATTTAATCTGAAAGAGTGGACGGTTCTTTTGTAACTATAAACTTGCAAATATAATAAAAGATGATAAAATACTTATATACTTTATTGAGCATAATACGTTGAAATATGGAGGACGAAAATTGAAGGATAATAAAAAAATATTAAGAGAAAGTTTGAAAAAAAGTAAATTTTTCACACTGCCTGGTGTGTATGATTGTTTAGGGGCAAAAATTGCTGAGAGTGTTGGGTTCGAAGCTATTTATTTATCTGGAGGAGCATTGTCATTAGCAACATTAGGGAAACCTGACAGTGGTTATTTGAATTTCACTGATTTAAAAATGGCTATAGAAAGAATACTATCAACTGTAGATATTCCAATTATTACTGATACAGATAATTGTTTTGGAAATGCAATGCATGCTGCAAATAATGCCATGAATTTAGAACGAATGGGAGTTTGCGGTATTCAAATAGATGACAATGTATTGCCACAGCCAAAGCCAAGAGGTAGTAAAGACTTAATTTCATGGGATTTGTTAG
>JBGUET010000036.1:0-12399 GCA_041821225.1 Sedimentibacter sp. | reverse complement strand
CTATATGCTTTCATAATGTTATACCACCTACATTTAGAAACATCCTCTGAATATATTTATGAGCGACAGTATAAGTCACCCAAATCCAAAAGCATAACACAAAGGACAGTAACAACATCTGATCGTTATTGCCACTTATAAATCTTATTATTATACAGCCTGGATGAATTAGCATGAATATATTATCGCAACCAAACATATAAAACATGGGTGGTAAGAAACTTATTATTTCTATTGGAACGGTTGCAACTATAAATTGATTTAAACTTCTAATATTTGCTGCTGCAGTAATCCCAAGCAATGTAAACAAAGCAGAGCCTAAAAATATTCCTATTAATACTGTAAATAAATTGTTTATATTTGCTATTAAAGCAACTGTTATACCAACAATGGCGGAAATAAATCCTAATGAAATTACCTTTGAAAAAATATATTCCCCTACTTTTACTGGAGAAACAGCAATAGAATTTAAAACTCTTTCGCTTTTTTCAAACAATATTATAGCTCCCATAAAAAATATTCCCATTGCAGCGGGATCAGTGAAAATCAAAATTGCTGCTGCTTTTTCTCGCCATGAAAGTGGTAAAAAATGAATTAATGTTATATAAAGAACTGTAAAAATTAAATACACAAAGTAAAAACCATATTTAAACTGAAATCTCGCATCACCTATTATTAAATTAATTATTCTCATTCTAGCACTCTCCCTGTAACTTCCATAAATATATCATTTAGTGTAGGCTCACTGCTATGTATGGATAAAATTTGATTGTTACTAATTAATTTATGAAGCTTTTCGTCAACGGCAGTCTTACTCAACAAGCACTCTCTTGTTTTTTCTGTACCTTCCATAAAAGTATATATAATTTTAGTAGCGCCTTTTGACATAATCAAATTATGAGGTGTGTCTAATGCCTTTATTTTGCCGTCCACTATAAAAGCCACCCTATCGCAAAGTTCAGTTGCATCTGCCATATTGTGAGTAGTAAGAATAATAGTTTTTCCCTTTTGTTTTTCTTCAACAATTATATTTTTCATATCTCTACAATTGTTTGGATCTAAGCCATTTGTAGGTTCGTCTAAAAATAATATATCTGGATTGTGCAACAATGATTTTATAAAATTAAGCCTTGATTTCATACCTTTAGAATACTCCGAAACCCTTTTATCACCATCATTTTGAAGTCCCACTATCTCAAGCATTTCATCAATATTACGCAATTTTTTCGAATATAAAGACCCGAAAAATTTAAGATTTTCCCTTCCTGTTAACTTTTCATAAAGACTTGGAAATTCAAAGTCCACACCGATATCTTCATAAAAATTGCTATGATAATTTTTACTTTCCATACCGTTAACAAATGATTTACCGTTATACGTTTTAACTAATCCTGTAAGGACCTTTTGCAATGTGCTTTTTCCTGCGCCTGATGGACCAATGAAACCAAATATTTCTCCTTTTGATACATTAAAATTTATATTTTCTATGAATGGTTTTTTTGTATAACTGAACGACAAATCTACAACTTGAATCATACTATTCCTCCATCAATTGTATTATTAAACCACGTATCATTAATTTTAAAGATTCATCAAATATTTCTTCACCAACTTCACGCTTATGTAACATTGTTAGAAATATTCCCCTCATTGCACCACTAAAAAGTTGTATGTTCTTTTCTTTTGCTTGTGGAATAAATGATGTAAGTTTTTCCATAATTTCATTATCGTGAATAAGATGCTCTCCTACAATTTTATCAGGAAGCTTTCTCATTAATAATTCTAATTCACCATTCGTCATTATTTTGAGAAGACAAGTGCTGTCAACTTTTTTAAAAACATTGAATAACAAATTTGTTAACTGTTCTATATTAATTTCTTCATGGAAAAATCCTATTTCCTTTATAAACTGCGCTTGGATTTCATCGTGCAAATCATTTATAACTTCAAACAGCAACCGTTCTTTTGAATCATAAAATAAATAAAAAGTTCCCTTTGATATATTCACACGCTTTACAAGTTCATCTACAGTAGTTTTTTTGACTCCATAGAGATTCAAACACTTTTCAGCCTCCTTTTTTAATAGATTTGTAATGTAATTTCTTTCTTTGTCAGAATATGATTTTGGCATATTACACCCCTTAAATTGTTTGACTATATATGTCGTTTTAGTCATTATATTATAATATATTATACCTTTATTTTCAATAAAAATTTAAAAGCCGCTGCACTAAACCGTCAGCGGCTTTATTCACTAATTTACACTTCTTTCTTACTTGTATAAATCAAAATTGCATCTCTCAAAAACCTTGTAGCTCCAGATTTTATTTTGTCATAATATGCTGTAAATCTCTCATCATCCACATACATTTGAGCAAGGTTAGCATGTGCATCTTTGTTATACCCATCCCAATAAAAGCTTAACCATTGGCGATGCAAATCAGCTGTTTCTTGTGCAAGTTTTCCTGCTGGATTGCCTGTGGCATAGGCTTTTTTTAATGTTTCTAAAACGGAATTACTCAGTGCTTCTATTTCATCATATTGTTCTTTTGTTATATTTTTTAATATATCGTTGGATTTATTAACTGCTTGTTCACCAAATTTTTCCCTTACTTCTTCTCCAAATTTCTTCTCATTATCATCAATTAAATTTTTCTTGAAACCTTCAAATTTTTCTATATCCTTCATATTAATTCTCCCTTCTTTGCAGTAAATTGTTTTTTCCACATTACTGATTAAAATATTCAACTGCTCTCTTTTTCTAAGGAGTTCTTTGTGATGAGATTTAAGTGCATTTGTTTCATCGTAATCAGGCGATGTGATTATAAACTTGATTTTATCAAGACTGACACCAAGCTCCCTATAAAACAATATTTGCTGTAATACATCAACTTCTGCCTGTGCATATATTCGATATCCAGATGAATTAATTCTTGCCGGCTTGAGAATTCCAATTTCATCATAATACCTAAGTGTTCTTGTGCTTATACCAGCTAAATTTCCAAGTTTTTTAATTGTATATTCCACATTATCACTCCTTACTTCTATAGTGTATACCTTTACGTTGCGTCAATGTCAACTAGTATTTAAATATTTATTCCCCACATTAAAAAAACTGCCTGTATAGCATTGGCAGCTTTATAATATTTAATTATTTTAATCTAAATCTTGTATGTTCATTTTATTAATTTCCTGCTTGTTATTTTCTTTGACTTTTTCTCTACAAGCCAAATAAATTACAAAATTAATAATTGCAGGAATTGAAAGCATTGCAAAAACCATTATAATCGGAGCAATTTCTCCTGTATACACCATGCTTCCAAAGGATGCAAATGCGGCAAACAATATGTTTATTAAAGGCAAAACTAAACCCAACCACTTATTCTTTCTCATTGAAAGAATAATCTGCAATACAACAACAATTATTATAACTAATAAAAAAATTATAGTCTTAAATGGAGCCTGATTCATTTTATTTACTCTCCTTTATTTGCTTCTTATATTCAGAAATCAATATTTTTGCTGTGTCAAATTCTATTTTTTCATTTACCGCCATTCTTTTTATTAAAGAAATATATGGCTCGTTTGAATTATCTTCACTTATTTGAATCTTTTGTATAAGACGATCCAGCCGTAGTCTCACTGTAGGATATGTAACTTTATATATGTTTGCAACTTCTTTGAGTGAACCAGATGCCAGCAAAAACTTTTTTATGAACGCTATGTCTTCATCTTCTAAATTGTTTAACCAGTCTGGAAATACATCCATAGATATTACCTCCTTAATTTTATTTAATATATTATCATTATTATTTTTAACATTGTTAAGTATATCATTTAACTTTATTAAAGTCAATGCTATATTACTACTTAAATTCTTCATGAACCCAATAGATTCAACTGTCGAAATAATATTCATAGCATAAACGAAATAACCATTGAATTATTTCAAATTTTTGCTATGATTTAAATATGAATATAAATATAAAAAACTCTATCTTAAACAAATCACATCAATATAATTGTATAATGATTACTCATTTAAAAACATTTTAAAAATTATTATTGGAGGAATGTTTATAAATAAACTAACTATTGGACAAATGGCACAAATCAATGGAGTATCCGAGCAAACGCTTCGCTATTATGATAAAATAGGAATATTAAAACCCATAGAAGTTGACAAAAAAAATGGTTATAGATTCTATTCCATTAAGCAAAGTGCCCGCCTTGATATGATTCAATACATGAAATCTCTTGGTATGAGTTTAACTGACATATCCACACAACTGAAAAATTGTGATATCAAACTTATACAACATGTTCTAGAACAAAAAAATCTTCAGCTTGAAAAAGAAATAGAATCTTTGAAGTTTCAAAAAATTGCTTTACAACGAGCAATTTTGAATTATAAAAGATATGAAGACTCCCCTTGTGACGGGACCATAGAACTTGAATTTATTGGTAATAGATGGATATACAGATACAATACGGATACCAATTTTTATGACTATGGCATTGAAGTTTATGAAGAGCAACTAAGAAAGTTAAAAGAGGATATGTATAAAAAGGGACTTAACAACACCTATTTTTGCAACGCAGGTAGCACTGTAACTTATGAAAACATTATTAAAAATAATTATGTATCTGATGATTTGTTTGTTTTTGTAGATAACGAACATGTTTCAAATGATTTTACTAAACTAATACCTGCAAATAATTATCTTTGCATATACTGCAGTAAGTTTGAACTAGAAATACCTTATGCTAACAAGTTATTAAATGAAGCAAAACTCAGAAATTATACAATAACAGGGGATTATATTTGTGAAGTAATTATAGATTTGCCTGATTTTGTAGAAAACGAGAGAGGTATGTTTTTTAAATTACAGGTGCCTGTAAAAATTTAGAAATTATTTGAAAATAATTATTGACATTATAGTTACAATAACCTTTATAATTTAGTTAGAATGATATTAGCTCCGATTCTCACAGACCCTCGAGGCCTTTGAGAACGTAAGGTTTATAGAGCAATCTATATGCCCTCCTCATTGAAAAGGAGCCGCAGCATACTTTTAGTATACTGCGGTATTTTTGCATTTCTAACCTTAAGGAAGGAGCTGAAAGATATTAATGTAAAAATCAAATTAACCAGTTTTTTAGCTGCATGGGCTACTATTATTCTCCGTTGGCGGCGGTGTTTAAAAAAATTAGGAGGTGTTTTAATTGAAGCCGGGAGTAATTAAAATCAAGACGAATAATAATGTGTGTCAAGGATGTCGAACATGTGAGGCTGTTTGTTCTCTTGTCCATACAGGAGCAGTTTCACCTCAAACAAGAGGTATTCAAATTACTGAGCTTGATCAACTTGGCAAATTCAGAATTAATGTGTGTCAACAATGTTTTGACATGGAATGTGCTGCTGTATGTCCTGTAAATGCAATTACCCGCAATGCTTATTCTGGGGCTGTTGAAATTGGTGACAGTTGTATAGGCTGCGGTGAATGTGCTGTTGCTTGCCCGATTAGTGCAATAGTTATGACTAATTTTGGTGGAGTAGCTAAACCTTACAAATGTGACTTGTGCGGAGGAGCGCCTGAATGTGTAGCTGCTTGTCCTCGTCAAGCACTGTCTTGGTAGGAGGTGTATTATGAAAGGATATAAAGACTGTATAATTAAAGTGGATTTAACAAAGGGCTCCATTGAAAAAGAACAATTAAATCCTGATTACATAAAGAAATATATGGGTGGAGAAGGTTATGGAATTGCCCTTTTGTGGCATAACATGAATCACGAAGCAAATCCTTTGTCTCCAGAAAATATATTGAGCTTCAATACAGGTCCTATGACTGGAACGCCAACACCTTCTGCATCACGTATGAGTATTTGCTTTCTATCTCCATTGACAAATACCATTGGTGCATCCAATGTAGGTAGTCATTTTGGAGCAGAGCTTAAATTTGCTGGTTATGATTCAGTTGCTTTTCAAGGTAAATCTGAAAAACCAACTTATTTATTAATTGATAATGACAAAGTAGAAATAAGGGATGCTTCTCATTTATGGGGTATGAACACAAGAGAAACTACACAAGCAATACAAGAGGAGTTAGGCAAGGACTTCAAAGTTTGCTGCATAGGGCAGGCAGGTGAAGTGCAGTCAAGTCTAGCCAACATATTTAGTGATGATTGTTTTGCAGGGCGTGGTGGAGCTGGGGCTGTTATGGGAAGCAAAAATCTAAAGGCTGTTGTAGTGAAGGGAACGGGAAAAGTTGAAGTTGATAATAAAGATGCTTTTATGATTGCTTATAAAGATGCTTACAGACAGCTTAGAGATGAGGCGTACACCTGGGGTCCTGTACATGGCTACGGAACGCCTGCATGGGTTGGTGGCTCTGATGATGCAGGGCTTTTGCCTACACGAAATTTTATTCAAAATCAATTCGAAGGAATTGAAAATGTACTTCCTTATCAATTATGGAATAACACAGACAAATACAAAGTAACCAGAAGAACATGCTATGCTTGCCAGCTTGGATGTCACAAATATGTAGTAATGGGAGATACAGAAGTTGGTGAAATGGAATATGAATCCCTTGCTGCTTTTGGCCCTAGGTGTGGAGTTGATGATTACGATAGTATATGCATGGCAGGATATTACACTACTATATATGGAATAGATTCCATTTCAGGTGGTGCTACAATAAGTGCCATAATGGAATGGTATGAAAAGGGCCTTATAACAAAAGATCAAACAGACGGCCTAGAAATGAATTTTGGAAATGGCCCTGCAATGGCTGAGATGCTTAGAAAAATTGGTTTAAGAGAAGGTTGCGGGGATTTATATGCAGATGGGTCTTATGCTGCGGCTATGCGTATTGGAGGAAAAGCAATGGACTATGTTATGGCTGTTAAGGGTATGGAAATATCAGCTACCGACCCACGTGGTTCTTCTTCTATGTCAATTGCTTTTGGAACAAGCGAAAGGGGAGCATGTCACATGCGTCCTTATTCTGCAACAATAGATGCTTTTGGATATTTATTACCTGACCTTGATATTAACGAACCAAAAGATCCTTTCAATGATGCAGAAGATAAAACATGGCTTAAGGCTGTAAAAGAATACTTTATAGTTACTAATTTAGCAGGCATATGCGATTTTAACGTAATAAATATGGAAATGAAGGCAACTACAATAGCACAGCTATATACAGCAATTACAGGTATTGAACTCAATAAGCTTGAACTTTTAAAAACTGCTGAGCGCACAATCGCCCTTGAACGTGCTTTCAACTATGAGAGAGGTTTCAGAAGAAAAGACGACAGACTGCCAAAACGTTTCACAACAGAACCAGCCACAGGTGGACCACCAAAAGGAAGAGTTGTAGATATGGAAACTGCTCTTGACAAGTTTTACGAAGCTTGCTCATTTAATAAGGAAACTGCAATACCTACCATAGAGAAATATATGGAATTAGGTATGGCAGATGTTGCGGAAAAACTTTACAATTTAAAAAGTCAGAAAGCATAATATTAAGGCCGTCAATGCGTAAGCTATTGGCGGCTGTTATTTTATATATTAGATTAAAAAATCAGGCGATTGTTTCAAGTGAAATATATTGATATTTAGAAATTGTAATGCAATAATAATGTTGAGGTGATTTTTATGTGTGGCAGATATTACATGGATATAGATGAAAAAGAATTTAAAGAAGCAGTGAATCAAGCAGAAAAAAATGTTTACAAAGAATGCAAAACAGGAGAAATATTTCCTTCTAACATAGCTCCAATTTATATTAAAGAAGATGAAACCATGAGACCAATATACGCTAAGTGGGGTTTCCCAAGATGGGATAAGAAGGGTATAGTAATCAATGCCAGAGTAGAATCATTAGAAAAAACACAAATGTTTAAAAATCTTGTTGAGTTAAACAGGTGCATTGTACCTGCTTCTGCTTATTTTGAATGGAAAGGCGAAAATTCAAACAGCAAAATAAAAAGCAAATACATATTCAAAAAACCAGACGCACTTCTCTACATGGCTGGCTTGTTTAGTGTTGTTCAAAATCAAAAAAACAAGCAGTTCAGTTTTTTTGATGAAAATCAAATGGATATTTATTATACTATAATTACAAAGGAAGCTAATCTTTCTGTAACACAAATACACAATCGAATGCCCTTAATATTTGATAAGCATGAAATGAATGACTATCTTAATGGAAAAAGTATAACCCAATTAACAAAAGGCAACAATGTTATTCTTTTAAACCAAATTATTTAATAATACAAGTATAGCTACAACGAGAAATTCCCGTTGTACCTATTTAATCAACTTTTTATTTCTGCTAGCTTTGCAACAATACTTTTCAAATCTTCCCACGCATACTTTTTAGCTTCTTCATTTCTCAATAAGTATGAAGGATGAAATGTTGGCATAAAATAAAGATTGCCCTTTTTTACAAATTTTCCCCGCTGTCTGCTAATGCTTAAACTTGAATTAATGAGGTTTTTAGAAGCTACCGCACCAAGGCATACAATTATTTTAGGATTAATTAATTTAACCTGCCACCTAAGGTACTCTATACAAGCGGCACTCTCATCTTCCAATGGGTTTCTATTTTCAGGTGGTCTGCATTTAACAATATTAGCAATGTAAATATCTTCTCTGGAAAGATTTATAGCATGAATCATTTCATCAAAAAGTTTACCCGCTTTTCCAACAAAAGGTCTTGCCTGTATGTCTTCATTGTAGCCAGGTCCTTCTCCTACAAACATAATATCAGCATTCTCATTTCCTTCTCCAAAAACAACATTCGTACGCGTTTGGCTCAATCTACATCTCTTGCATTTAGAACAAATATTGTTTAATTCATCCAATGTATACATATTTCTACTCCAATATTTTAAAGACTTAAATCTATATGACAATACCCATTAGGATTTTTTTGCAAATACTTTTGATGATATTCTTCTGCTCTATAAAAGTTTTTGAGTTTTTCAACTTCTGTAACTATTGGCTTTGTATATTTTTTAGCTATATCTTCCAAGGATTTCTCAATATCATTCAAATCATCTTCTTTAACATAATAAATACCTGTTCTATATTGAGTACCCCTGTCTCCCCCTTGCTTGTTCAAGCTAGTAGGATCAATTACTTTCCAAAAATCTTCCAATATCTTATTTAGTGATATTTTATCTTCATTATATTTAATATATACAGTCTCTGTATAACCCGTTTTATTTGTGCAAACCTGTTCATATGTTGGATTCTCAGTATTGCCATTTGAATACCCCACAGCAGTTTCTTCAATGCCTTCTCTCAAGTCAAAAAACGCTTGTAGACCCCAAAAGCATCCACCGGCTAAATATATTTCTCTCATATTGTTCTCCTTTCATATCTCTTTATCAATTTTATCATATAGTTTGATTTTTTTCTATATAATAATAGATTGTTTAATTTTTTTCAAAATAATTCTTGACTTTATATTCATATATGCTAATATATTAATATAATGATATTTAAAGGAGGCGTATATGATAGATTTCAGTAATAAAGAAATGACTAAATCATTGCTTGCTCAAAAGGCAGAAATGTTTAAGACAATAGCTCATCCTGTAAGGCTTTGCATACTTGCCATGCTTATTAGGGAAGAACAAAGCAATGTAAAAGATATTCAAAACTGTATAGATGTTCCTCAACCTACAGTTTCGCAGCATTTAGCTAAATTAAAAGCTGCTAGTATTCTTTCGTCTGAAAGAAATGGTACAGAAATAATTTATAAAATAATAAATGAAGAAGTTAAGCATATTGTAGAAGAAATTTTAGAATATTAGAAACAAAAAATTAGAACAATATGATACGAAGAAAAATTGCTATTAATTATAAATAGTTAAATTTAAATTAACAAACAAACTTATCTAGGAGGATATTATGAGTAAAAAAATATTAATTATCGGTGGCGTTGCTGGAGGTGCCAGCACAGCTGCAAGACTTAGAAGACTTGACGAAACTTCAGAAATAATTATGTTCGAGAGAGGTTCATACATTTCATATGCAAACTGTGGTCTTCCATATCATATAGGGAATGTAATAAAAGAGAGAAGTTCACTAATCGTACAAACACCTGAAGTTATGTCAGCAAAATATAATGTTGACGTTAGAATTGATTCAGAAATTATTTCAATTGACAAAGAAAACAAACAAGTTGAAGTTAAAAAAGTAAAAACTGGTGAGACTTACAAAGAAAGTTACGACACTTTAGTTGTATCAACAGGTTCTTCTCCTTTAAAGCCACCAATAGAAGGAATTAATTCCCCAGGAATTTTTACACTGTGGACTGTTCCTGACACTGATGTAATCAAAAAATTTATAGAAGAAAGAAAACCTAAAAATGCTGTTGTTATAGGTGGAGGCTTCATTGGTGTTGAAGTTGCTGAAAATCTTCACCTTGCAGGTTTAGAAGTCACTGTTGCAGAAGCAATGGACCAGATTTTGGCTCCTGTCGATTATGAAATGGCTCAAATAGTACAAAGAAACATGGTTGATAACAAGGTTAATTTAATTTTAGGTGATGGAGTTTCTAAATTCAAAAACGAAAATGGTAAAGTTACTATAACTTTGGCAAGTGGTAGAGCTTTAGAAGCTGATATGGTTATTCTGTCCATAGGTGTTCGTCCAAACGGACAATTGGCTAAAGAAGCTGGACTTGAAATAAATCAACGTGGCGGAATTGTCGTTGATAAATATTTGAAAACTTCAGACCCTAACATTTATGCTCTTGGAGATGTTATTGAAGTTGAAGAATTTATAAACAAAGGAAAGGCAATGATTGCTCTTGCAGGTCCTGCAAATAAACAAGGAAGAATTTGCGCAAACAATATTTATGGTGCAAACGAAGAATTCAATGGCACTCAGGGAACATCTGTTGCAAAAGTATTCGACCTTACAGTTGCTTCAACGGGAACAAATGAAAAAACACTGATTAAAATGGGCATGGTAGAAGGTAAGGATTATTTAACTGCAACAATATCTCAAAAATCCCATGCAGGATACTATCCTGAATCATCTGAAATGATATTGAAAATGGTATTTTCAGCTGATGGTAAAAAGATATTTGGTGCTCAAATTGTAGGTGAAGATGGAGCTGACAAACGCATTGACACTATAGCTACAACAATTCGTCTAGGTGGAAGCATTTATGATTTAAAAGAATTAGAACTTGCATATGCTCCTCCTTACTCTTCTGCAAAAGACCCTGTAAATATGTTAGGATTTGTTGCTGAAAATATAATTCAAAACAAGGTAAAATTAGCTAAATGGAATGCTATTGATCCGTCTAAACCTACAGATTATACTATCCTTGATATCCGTGAAGACGCTGAACTAATGGTATTTGAGCTTCCTGGTTCAATTCATATTTCTCAAGGAAATCTGAGAAAAAAACTTTCAGAGCTTAATAAAGAAGATAAAATAATTATTTTCTGTGCAGTAGGTGTTCGTTCTTATAATTCAGCAAGAGTATTAATGGAAAATGGCTTCAAAAATGTTGAAGTTTATCCAGCTGGAACAAATTTTTACAAGTCTGTGTATTATGATTATTTTAATAAAAAAGACTTCAATAATGTTACAACAGCTGCCATAACAAATGATAATACTACTGAGGTAAATTCGAATAATTCTGCATCAACTAATGTAAAGGCAACAATAGAAGTTGACTGTAGTGGACTTCAATGTCCTGGACCAATAATGAAAGTTTATGAAACAATTAATAAAATAAATGATGGTGATGTTATACAAGTATCTGCAACTGATTCTGGTTTTGCAAAGGATGTGGAAGCATGGTGCAGGAGAACTGGAAACACACTAATTAAAGTAGAAAAAAAAGGTAAACTTAATATTGTATTACTCCAAAAGGGAACTGGCGCTCCTAAAGTACCATCAACACAAAGTACAGTAGCCGCAGCTCCAGCTAACGATGGTAAAACAATAGTTGTTTTCAGTGGTGATATGGATAAGGTAATGGCATCATTTATTATTGCTAACGGTGCTGCTGCTATGGGAAGACCAGTTACAATGTTCTTCACATTCTGGGGATTAAATGTATTGAGAAAATCAGAAAAGCAAAATGTTAAAAAGCCTTTAATTGATGCAATGTTTGGAATGATGATGCCTCAAGGTGTAAACAAACTTAAAATTTCAAAACTCAACATGGGCGGCATGGGAACAGCAATGATGCGTAAAGTTATGAAAGATAAAAACATTAATTCTATAGAAGATTTAATTAAAAAAGCAATGGAAAATGGTGTTAAAATGATTGCCTGCACCATGTCTATGGATGTAATGGGAATTACGGAAGAAGAACTCATAGATGGCATTGAATACGCAGGTGTAGGAACATATCT
>JBGUET010000035.1:0-12768 GCA_041821225.1 Sedimentibacter sp. | reverse complement strand
ATAGGCGGAAAAGTTATATTAATTCCTTAAATAAAAGCACAAGAAATGCTTAAATGCATTTCTTGTGCTTTATTGCTTACTTAACTTTTGTACTTTTATACATTTATAACCATTACAGGACATGGGGATTCAGCTAGTACCTTTTGAGTAACAGAGCCAATAAAAAATCTTTCAATATTAGAAAATCCACGCCTTCCAATTACAATAAAGTCAAAATTACCTTCTTTCGCCAATTTTACAATTTCTTCATTAGCTTTCCCAATAATAATCTTTTGATCTACTTTCAATCCACCACTATCTAAATTCTCTACAAGGATATTAAGCATCCTTGTCTCTTCGTGTATAAGTGTTTTTAGCATTGTTTTTCGATTTGCAATAAATGCATTTTCAACAGCAATACCAAAATATGAGTATTTATCTTCTGTTGGGAGATTCACAACAGTTAAAAATGTTAGTTCAGCATTAATCATTTTTCCAATAGATACAGCTTCTTTTGCAGCCTTTAAAGAGGCCTCTGACCCATCAACTGGTATTAATATTTTTTTCATAATAATCACCTTTCTTAAATAGTTTTTCTATTATGCTAAAATAATTTGATTTTATAACATTTCAATCCAGTGAGAATTATAAAATTAATTATCCTGTACAATGAGAACTGGACACAACGCATCTGATATAACTCTGTACGTTACTGAACCCACAAAAAAACGTTTCACTTTTGAATATCCTCGTTGTCCCATTACAATTAAATCATAATTTCCTTGTGTTGCTTCTTCTAGAATTTTTTCATAGGCAATTCCAGCAAGAATTTTTTTGTCTATTGTAATATCGGAAATGTCCAAGCTAGCTACAATAGAATCCAACATCTTTTTTTCATTTTGTTTGAGTTTTTCTTTGAGTTTTTTCATGTCAGGATCTATGAGCACTCCAAATTTATTGTACCTTGATATATCAGGTTCGTACATTACATGAATAAATGTAATTTCACTTTGAAATTTTTTAGCAATTTCTAAAGCTTTGGCTGCCGCTTTTAATGAAGCGGCGGAACCATCCACAGGGACTAATATTTTTTTCATAACTCCTCCCATATAAAATTATAAATTTTTAACCACCTTTTAATACTTATACCTTAATTTATTGTTTATAAACAGAATTGTTCATGAAAGCGTAACATTTTTAAAATTAAAATGAATATTCAATTCCTTTCTATGAACTTCAAGAAAGTTACACATAATTATGTTTCTCTCTGCATGCAATATTACTTGAGGCATATTCCCTCATGTGATATAATTTATTAATCTAAATATATGTTGATATAAAAGATCTAATCGGAGGAAAAATGGAATTATTAAATACACTGAATGATAAGCAAAGAGAGGCTGCAGCTCATGACAAAGGGCCGATTCTTGTTATAGCAGGTGCAGGAACAGGCAAGACAAGAGTACTAACTCATAGAATTGCCAATTTAATTGGTACTGGAAAGGCAAAGCCTTGGGAAATTCTTTCTATTACATTTACAAATAAAGCAGCTAACGAAATGAAGGAAAGAATAGGGCAGCTTATTGATTATTCCGTAGATAAAATGTGGATTGGAACATTCCACTCCGTTTGTGTGCGCATATTAAGAAGAGATATAGATAAAATAGGTTATGACAAGAATTTTGTAATTTACGATACTAGTGATCAAAAAATTCTGTTGAAGGATTGCGTAAAAGAATTAAATCTAGATGCGAAAACATATAATATTAATGTTATCAAATCTATTATAAGTAATGAAAAGAACAAAAGGGTTAACCCAGATAAATTTATAGCAGAAAATTATACCGATTTTTTTAAGCGCAATGTAGGAGAGGTTTATGCCCTTTACGAAAAGAAACTGAAGACTTCAAATGCCTTAGATTTTGATGATTTAATTGTCAAAGCCTTAAAACTTTTAGAAAAAGAGCAAGAAGTAAGAGAATCATACCAAGAACGCTTCAAATACATACTTGTAGATGAGTATCAGGATACAAATAATGTCCAATATAATTTGGTAAAAATTCTTGGTAAGAAAAAAGGCGGAGAGAGTAATGTATTTGTAGTTGGTGATGATGATCAGTCTATTTATGGATGGAGAGGCGCAGATATAAAC
The DNA here is from genome assembly GCA_041821225.1 of Sedimentibacter sp. GTDB lineage: Bacteria > Bacillota > Clostridia > Tissierellales > Sedimentibacteraceae > Sedimentibacter. The sequence continues at coordinate 10,637 of JBGUET010000035.1, read as the reverse complement.
AATATTCTGGATTTTGAAAAAGATTTTGAAGGAGCTAAGACTGTCAAGCTGGAGAAAAATTATCGTTCAACTAACGTAATATTGAGTGCTGCAAATGGTGTAATTGAAAATAATAGTCAAAGAAAAGGCAAAAGTTTATACACTGACTATGAAGGTGGTAATTTAATACGCATATTTGAAATGGATAATGAAAAGGATGAAGCATTTACTGTTTCTACATTAATGAGAAAAGAGAATAGGGAAAATTCAGTTGATTATTCTCAGATGGCAATTCTCTACAGAACTAACGCTCAATCTAGAGCCTTAGAAGAAGGGCTAATAAGAGAAGGAATCCCGTACAAAATTGTTGGAGGCCAAAAATTTTACGAAAGAAAAGAAATAAAAGACCTTGTGGCTTATTTAATGCTTATTTACAATCAAAAGGACAGCATTAGTTTTAATAGAATAATAAATGTTCCAAGAAGAAAAATTGGTTCTAAAACTATAGATATTTTATCTGAACATGCTATTATAAATGATTTATCAAAATTTGAAGCTTGTTTTGATTGTAAAGAGATAGGCTTAACTCCTGCTGCTACAAAGGGCATTGAAGATTTTGTATCAATGATAGAAATGCTAATGATTAAAAAGGACGTAACGGTACTTTCTGAGTTTATAAAAGAGGTTTGGGAAGTAACTGGATACAAGGCAATGCTTCTAGAAGATGAAACTGTGGAGGGAAGAAGCCGAATTGAAAATGTGGATGAATTTTTGTCTGCAGCGAAGGACTTTGAAGAAAGATATGAAGAAAATAGTTTGGAAGATTTTCTTGCCCACATATCTTTGCTTGCAGATGTTGACAAAACTGATGAAAAAATCGACTGTATAACCCTCATGACCATTCACAGCGCAAAAGGTCTGGAATATGATACTGTTTTTATAGCAGGCCTTGAGGAAGGAATATTCCCCATAATCCGTGATGGTGAAGATGACGACATAGAGGAAGAACGAAGGCTTTTCTATGTAGCAGTGACAAGGGCTAAGAGAATGCTTTACATGACCTATGCCAATGAGAGGATGCGTTTTGGTAAACATGAAGCAAAACCAAAATCTAGATTTCTAAGTGAGATACCTAAGGAATGCATTGAAGATAATACTCCTACAGAAATTGGGAATAAAAAAATAGAAACATTCCAGGCCAATGAATACCCTAAGAAATCCTCGTATGTTAAAACTAACTATTTTAAAGGGGATACAAATTTCGACGATGAAAAGAAAAGGCCTAAGTTAAAATCTGACAACATACAGGCAGGGGATAGAGTAATGCACAAAGCTTGGGGAGAAGGCACCATAGTCCAACTCAAGCAAGATGGAAAAGAAACAATTGCAGTAATCGCTTTTGAAAACAAGGGTATTAAAAATGTTATTTTAGGATATGCTCCAATTGAAAAAATATAACAATGAAGGGTGTAATATGGACGATATACTTTTTTTGATGAAAGAAAAAATTAGGGTGTTAAATGAAGCTAGCAAGGCTTACTATCAAGAAAATAGTGAAATAATGTCTAATTTTGAATATGACAAGTTATATAATGAACTTGAAGGAATGGAAAAAACAACAGGAGTTGTTTTATCAAATAGTCCTACAATTCATGTAGGCTATGAACTTTTATCAAATCTGCCCAAGGAGCGCCATGAAAAAGTCATGCTGTCATTAGATAAAACTAAGGACGTGTCAGTACTCAAGGATTGGTTGGGTCCTAAAGAAGGTATAATTTCCTGGAAACTAGACGGATTAACTATAGTATTGACATATGACAATGGAAATCTTGTAAAGGCAGTTACAAGAGGAAATGGCGAAATTGGAGAAGTAATTACTAATAATGCAAAAGTGTTTGCAAATGTACCTGTTTCCATAGCTCACAAAGGAAATTTGATTTTAAGAGGAGAGGCTGTCATAAGCTATAAGGATTTCGAAAAAATTAACAAGGAAATTCCCGATGCGGACTCAAAGTATAAAAACCCTAGAAATTTGTGCAGTGGCTCAGTGAGGCAACTAAACAATAAAATTACTGCAGAAAGAAATGTGCGTTTCAATGCTTTTTCACTTGTTAAAGCAGATGACATGAATTTTAATGATTCTAGGTCTTCCCAACTAGATTGGCTGAACAGTCTAGGTTTTTCTGTTGTTGAATACAAGAAGGTAAATTCATTAAATATTGAAGAAACAGTGGGCTGGTTTGCAGAGCACATTGCGGAATATGGATTGCCTTCTGATGGATTAGTTTTAATGTATGATGACATAGATTATGGAGAATCCTTGGGAAGAACTGCGAAATTTCCTAGAGATTCAATAGCTTTTAAATGGCGCGATGAAATTAAAGAAACAACTCTTTTAGATATTGAATGGAGCGCTTCACGGACTGGTTTAATTAATCCAATTGCAATATTTGAACCAGTAGACCTTGAAGGTACAACTGTGAGTAGAGCAAGCGTGCACAACCTGAGCATAATGCAAAGTCTAGAACTTGGAATTGGAGATACAATAAACGTATATAAAGCGAACATGATAATTCCCCAAATATCAGATAACATAACTAGGAGCGGAAATATTAAAATACCTTGTACTTGCCCTGTTTGCGGAGGGGAAACAAAGATAAAAAATGAAAATGACATAAAAACTTTGTATTGCACAAATGAAGAATGTTTAGCTAAACAAATTAAATCTTTTACTCATTTTGTAAGTAGGGATGCACTTAATATAGATGGCTTATCTGAGGCAACTTTGGAAAAATTAATAGCTAAAGGCTTAGTAAAAGAGCTTGCTGATATATTTCTTGTAGAAAAGTTCAAAGATGAAATTATCCAAATGGAGGGTTTTGGAGAAAAATCTTTTAATAATTTGATTATTTCAGTAAATAAATCACGGCATACAACTTCTGCTAGGCTTCTTTACAGTCTGGGTATACCTAACGTAGGATTGTCTAATGCAAAGATTATAAGCAAGAGATTTAATAATAACTGGAGTAAAATTCAGAATGCTAGTTTTGAAGATTTAATTGAAATAAATGGCATTGGAGATGTTATGGCTAATGCTTATGTGAAATTCTTCAATGATGTTAAAAACAAAATTATTGTTGAAGACATATTAAAGCAAGTTGAATTTGAAGAAAATGAAGAAATCCTATTAAAGCAAATATTAGAAAATATTAATTTTGTTATTACAGGTTCTGTAAATCAGTTTAATAACAGGGACGAATTAAAAGCAGAAATTGAAAAAAGAGGTGGAAAAGTTACAGGAAGTGTAACTTCAAAAACAAACTTTCTAATTAATAATGATAACTTATCCTCTTCATCCAAAAATAAGAAAGCCAAGGAATTAGGCATAAAAATTATTACAGAAAGTCAATTTGCCCAATGGCTCAACAGTGATATAAAACCAGAATAGCAAATAAAAAAAGTACCTTTCGGTACTTTTTTAATACATGTTTCTTAATAACCTTATTCGTTCCTCTATTGGGGGGTGTGTTGAAAATAAAGGCATTACCCAATTCTTAGGGTTAAAAATATAAATAGCCATCATTTCTTCACCACCGAGGTCCTCAATTTGTTCTTTTGAATATTCCTTAGAAGAAGCTGATATTTTTTCCAATGCATCTGCAAGTCCCTCTGAATATCCGCATAATCTAACAGCATTAGCATCGGCAATGTATTCTCTTTTTCTTGATATGGCAAGATTTACAAGCTGTGCTACAATTCTTATAACAAATGACAGTAATAGTGCTCCTAAAGCAATAAGTGCAATTGCCGAACCAGAATTACCACCACTTCTTGAATTTCTCCTTGTGCCTCTACCACCGAAAAACATGTTAAACCTAGCTACCCTAAATAATATGCCTCCCAAAACAATTGCAGCACTCATAAGATAAATTGAAACAGTAGAAACCAATATATCTCTTTGAATTATGTGAGACATTTCATGAGCTAGAACACCTTCCATTTCAGGCTCATCAAGAATATCAATTAAGCCTTTAGTAACACCTATATACGTATTCTCTAGTTTTAAACCACCGGCAAATGCATTAGGTGTGGTTGTAGGGATAATATATAACTTAGGTTGTGTTTTTAAACCAGCAGCCAAAGATAATCCCTCAACTAAATTAGCAACTCTTCTTTCACCTGGAACAGACATATCTGCTTGTTTCCATTCTGTTCTAGAACCAACCATTTTTGAGCCTGTAAGTATTTGTATTGGAAGCAAGACGCATATAACAAAAAACGCTATTCCAGCTCCCAAAACCATATTATCTACATAATAACCTATGGCTAAAGAGATGAAAATAATTATTATTACGTAAAAAAATATTAAAAAGGCAGTTTTTATTTGATTGTTTCTAACTTGTTCATATATGATGACAGGATTTTTCTCCAATGTAAATCTCCTTATTATTCTATAATTCGCTTATTCTAATATTATCTGAATATTCTCTATCAGCATCGCTTATTTCATAAGTAGTTTCTTTTGTAAAACCTAACATATTTGCAAAAATAGATGCTGGAAAAGATTGTATTGCTGTATTGTAATCAACTACGGCTGTATTGTATCTTGTTCGTGCATAAGCTATTTTATCTTCCACATTTTTAATATCATCCAATAAATGCAAAAATGATTCACTAGATTTTAATTCAGGATAGTTTTCTGAAATTGCCATGATTGAAGGAATCATTTTTGATATACTGTCATTAGCAGCCATGGCTTCATCCTTAGAACCTGAAAGAATTTTTGCTCTCATGCCTATTATTTTTTCTAATGTTTCACTTTCATACTTAGTTTGCATCTTTATTGTATCAACTAAATTTGTAAGTATATTTGTTTTTCTTTTAAGCTGTACATCTATTGCCGCCCATGCTTCAACTATATAATTTTTCTTTCTAATAAGACCATTATACATAAAAACAAGCCAAATACCTAGTAATACTATAACACCTATTAATATTTCCATTATATCCTCCTGAAAAGTTTTGTTTTATTATATCATTTTTAAATTAATTATTTCTTAATTTATTATACCATATGAAAAATTAATTAAACATAACTATTTGAAATTTAATGACTTGCAGAGAATTTTATGTTAAAATTTTATTGTATAATAGAGGGTGGAGGTAAAAATGATATTTAGAGTTTTCTTGTACTTTAGTCTTATGGCAGTTGGTTGGTTTTTAAGCAATAGAGGCTTAATTAACACAAAACTAATGAATAAAATTTCATTGATTCAAACAATAATTTTATTTGGATTAATATTAATAATGGGAATAAGGGTGGGTATGGACAAGCAAGTAATATCATCAATTGGGCAAATAGGAATTATTGCGGCGGTGTTTGCTGTTTTGACCTCGGGATTTAGCATATTGTTTGTATATATAGCAAGAAAAAAATTTATAACTAATAGTATTATTACAGGAGACAAAAATGACTAAAAAAATTTTATTATTTTTGGCTTCTGGAATATTGTTAGGATTGTTTGTTTTACCTGATAGTTTTTATGAGGGCACGGGCTTAATGTTAGACATTGGATTATGCTTGTTGCTATTTTTCGTCGGTATAGGTATTGGAAATAACAAGAATACATTTAAAAGCTTGAAAAGTGTAGGTTTTAAAATGCTTATAGTACCAGCAGCAACAGCAATTGGAAGTTTGTTTGGAGGAGTTGTTTGCAGTATAATATTTAAAATGAATATTTTTGAAGCATTGGCTGTTGCTTCAGGGTTTACCTGGTATACTTTATCAGCCATAATAATTACTCCAGTATCTCCAGAGCTAGGTACAATTGCATTTTTATCAAATATATTTAGAGAAATAATTGCATTTATTAGCATTCCTTTTATTGCTAAACATATTGGATATTTGGAAACTATAGCAGTTGGAGGAGCAATTAGCATGGATACAGGGCTTCCGTTAATTACAAAAAATACAAATCAAGAGGTTGTAATAATATCTTTTATAAGCGGCATCATAATATCTTTGTTGGTACCCATACTAGTACCGATTTTTGTTGGACTCATGTAATAATTCCAATTAGTCTTTGAAAGAATTTTAAATAGATTATTAAATATAAAAAACAAATTATTAATTGCGCTTAAGAAAGGAGTAGTAATGACTAAAATATATTTTACTAGGCACGGTGAAACAGAATGGAATAAGCAACGAAGATTTCAAGGTAGCATGAATTCAGAATTAACTGAAAAGGGAATACTTGGAGCAGAGCTTTTATCTGGACGAATTGAAAAAATAGAACTGGACTGCATTATTTCAAGTCCATTAATGAGGGCATATCACACTGCTGAAATTGTGAGAGGAGCTAGAAATATTGAAATCATAAGGCATGAGGGCTTCAAGGAAATAAATTTGGGAGATTTTGAAGGAATGCGATATGATGAAATAAAGTTAAGCTGTGGGGATGTACTTAATAAGATTGAAGATGACCCTTTTAACAATAGATATCCCAACGGAGAAAATCTAATAGAATTTTATAAGAGAGTAGAAAAATCATTTAAAGAGGTAGTCGACAAATATAAAGACAAGAATACTTTGATAGTTGCCCATGGTGGAACAATTAAATGTATCGAATCATATATAAGAAAGTTCCAAATAAATAAAGATTGGATGGGGAATGTAGTTAAAAATTGCAGTCTTTCTTGTGTGGAAGTTGATGGAAATAATGAAATAATAGAAATGTTTTATAATGACACAGAGCATTTGAAAGGCAGTGTGGCATATTTTTAATAAAAAGAAAAATAGCGAAATTGCCCGGGAAATAGTGAAAAAAATCGAAATAACAAAAAAATCAACTTAAAGTTGATTTTTTTAAATTTTCCTGCATAATAATAAAAGGTAGAAAACGATTACACCTAGTTTTTTATTAATTAAAAAGAATAAAATAAAGTTTAAACCATTAAAATTTTACTTTGTTAAACAAAGCTATTGAATAATTAATTAAATAATGTTAAACTTGATTTTATTAGATTACACATTGAATAAAATTTGTTGTGGATGAGTATTGGAGGATTTGATGAAAAATTTTAAAAGAGTCTTGGTAGCTAACCGTGGTGAAATAGCTATTAGAGTTTTTAGAGCTTGCGAAGAGCTAGGAATTAGAAGTGTTGCAATTTATTCAGAAGAAGATAAAAATTCGCTTTTCAGAACAAAGGCTGATGAATCCTATAGAATAGGAAAGAACAAGAAACCTGTGGACGCTTATTTAGGCATAGATGAAATTATAAGTCTTGCTAAATCCAAAGGTGTAGATGCAATTCATCCTGGTTATGGCTTTCTTTCCGAGAATGTTGAATTTGCATGTAAATGTGAAGAAGAGGGCATTACCTTTATTGGACCTGATCACATAATGATGAATAAACTTGGGGATAAAATCAAATCAAAGATAGTTGCTAAATCAGTGGGAGTACCTACAATTCCAGGAATTGAAGAATCAGTGAAATCTGACAGTGATGCAAAAAAATTTGCTGACTTTTGCGGATATCCAGTTATTTTAAAGGCTTCTGCCGGTGGTGGTGGAAGAGGTATGCGTATTGTATGGAGAGAAGAAGATTTATTAAGAGAATTTAAAAGCGCTCAAAGCGAAGCAAAAAAGGCGTTTGGAATAGATGATATATTTATTGAAAAATATTTAGAGAAGCCAAAACACATTGAAGTACAGGTTTTAGGAGACAATTATGGAAATCTAGTTCATTTATTTGAGAGAGATTGTTCTATTCAGAGAAGACATCAAAAAGTTGTTGAATTTACTCCTGCTATAAGTATTACAGATGAGTTAAGACAGTTAATTTGCAGCGATGCTTTAAAAATTGCAAAAGCAGTTAATTACAGAAGTGCCGGAACGTTAGAATTTTTAGTTGACAAGGAAGGTAGACACTATTTTATAGAAATGAACCCAAGAGTTCAGGTTGAGCACACTGTAACAGAAATGATAACAGGCATAGACATTGTCCAATCTCAAATTCTTATAGCTCAAGGCTATAGACTTGATTCGGATGAAGTGAATATTAAATCACAAGAGTCTATTGAACAGAGGGGTTATGCTATACAATGCAGAGTAACAACGGAAGATCCTGCGAATAATTTTGCTCCAGATACAGGTAAAATTGACATGTATAGGACGGGCTCTGGTTTTGGTATAAGACTTGATGGTGGTAATGGATTTACAGGAGCTGAAATAAGCCCATATTATGACAGCCTTTTAGTTAAAGTAATATCTTATTCTAGAACTTTCCCAGATGCTATTAATAAAAATGCAAGGGCATTGAAGGAATTGAAAATACATGGAGTAAAAACAAATATTGGATTTCTTTTAAATGTATTAAACAATGAAACATTTAAAAAAGGACAATGCGATACAGGCTTTATAGCAGAAAATCCATCTCTTTTAAACGTAAGAGGCGGAGAAGATATTGAATTAAAAGTTTTGAATTACATTGGAAATATTGTTGTTAATGAAACAAAAGGTGTAAAGCCTCAATTTGATGTACCTCGTGCACCTAAATTTGAAAGCAAAGATTTTAAACCTGGATTAAAACAATTATTGGATTCAAAAGGCCCAAAAGAAGTGTGTGATTGGGTTTTAAATGAGAAAAAATTATTGCTTACAGATACAACCATGCGTGATGCACACCAATCTTTAATGGCAACTCGTATGAGAACTGTTGACATGGAGAAAATAGCTCCGGCTATGGTGCATATGGCAAGTGACTTATTTTCAATTGAAATGTGGGGTGGAGCTACATTTGATGTAGCATACAGGTACTTGAAAGAAGATCCATGGGAAAGACTTAGAACATTAAGAGAAAAAGTTCCAAACATTTTGTTCCAAATGCTTTTAAGAGGAGCAAATGCAGTTGGTTATAAAAACTATCCGGATAATGTAATAAGAGAATTTGTAAAATCTTCTTCAAAAGCTGGAATTGATGTTTATCGTATCTTTGATTCATTGAACTGGATTGACGGAATGGAAGTTGCGATTGATGAAGTTTTAAATCAAAATAAAATAGCTGAAGCAAGTATTTGTTACACTGGAGATATACTTGATGAAACAAGAGATAAATATTCATTAAAATACTATGTTGATTTGGCTAAAAAACTTGAAAAAAGAGGAGCACACATATTGGCAATAAAAGATATGTCTGCACTTTTAAAGCCAATGGCTGCTGATAAGTTAATTAGGGCCCTTAAAAACGAATTGATAATTCCAGTTCATTTACACACACATGATACAAGTGGAAATGGTGTTGTAACTGTTTATGCTGCTGCAAACGCAGGTGTGGACATTGTTGATACAGCCTTTAACTCCATGGCAGGGTTAACAAGTCAGCCACCTTTAAATTCAGTAATAGCTGCATTGAATAACACACAAAGAGATACAATGCTTAATCAAGATGATATGCAGAAAATTTCTGATTATTGGGAAGCTGTAAGACCTGTATACAACAAATTTGAATCAGGCTTAAAAACTGGTACCGCAGAGATTTACAAATATGAAATACCTGGTGGGCAGTATTCAAACTTAAAACCACAGGTCGAAAGCTTTGGACTTGGTCATAAATTTGAAGAAGTTAAAGAAATGTTCAAGACAGTTAATGTAATGCTTGGAGATATAGTAAAGGTTACACCTTCTTCCAAAGCAGTAGGAGATATGGCAATATTTATGGTTCAAAATGATTTGAATGACAAAAATATATATGAAAAAGCAAAAGACATGGATTTTCCTGATTCTATTGTATCATATTTCGAAGGTATGATGGGCCAACCAGAAGGTGGTTTCCCTGAAGCATTGAGCAAACTTGTTCTAAAAGGCAAGAAGGCAATAACATGCAGACCAGGGGAATTGTTAATACCAGAAGATTTTGATGCAATTAAGAAAATGCTTGTAGAAAAACACGGATTAGAAGGAACTGATGAAGAAGCATTAAGCTATGCTTTATATCCAAAGGTTTTTGAAGATTATTTGAAAAATATATCTGAAGAAGGAAACCTGAGACTTATGGGTAGCGATATATTCTTCCATGGGTTAGAAGAAGGAGAAACTTGCGGAGTTAAAATTGCCGAGGGTAAAAAGTTAAGCATAAAACTTGTTGAAGTTAAGCTAAATGTTGACGGCACAAAAGACCTAGCATTTGAAGTAAATGGTAATAGAAGAGTAGTTACTATAAAAGATAAAAATGTTATAAACTTAAAAGGTGCATCAGTAGAGAAAGTTATGGCGGATACGGGCAATCAATATGAAATTGGGGCCAACATTCCAGGCAATGTATATAAAATTCTTGTTAAGCAAGGAGATAAAGTTGAAGCTGGTCAGCCAATTGCTGTGCTAGAGGCAATGAAAATGGAAACAAATGTTATAGCTCCTTTAGCGGGAACAGTTGCTAAAATACACGTTAAGGAAAGTCAGCGGGTATTAGCTGGGGAATTAATTGCAGAACTAGAATAATATAAATAAAGAGACCTAAAATGATACTAATGAATCAATATTTCATATGGTAGAGCTAAGGTCTCTTTCTTTTTATTGCATATTTTCTGGAAATCTCCTATAATTAATTAAATTGATTTGGAGGTGCTCATATGGGTAAATTTAATGCAGCTTTATTGC
>JBGUET010000034.1:0-12943 GCA_041821225.1 Sedimentibacter sp. | reverse complement strand
CAGTAAAACAGGATACAAATCAAGCGATAGACCAGACAATAAAACAGGATACAAATCAAGCGATAGTACGGATAATAGAAGGGGCAAAAATAACGACAAACATTCTACAAGCAACAAGAGAAAATAAGCATAGTATTGACAAAAATATTGGTAAGAAGTAGTATTTATTGTATAATATAAGTAAGTCGATACAATTATAATGTGATAACTAATATAAAATTATGTAAATGCAAAGGAGAAAAAACATGTCCACACCTCACAATAATGCAATTAAAGGACAAATAGCAGATACAGTGCTTTTGCCGGGAGACCCATTAAGAGCTAAATTTATTGCAGAAAACTTTTTAAGTGATGTAGAGCAATTTAATGCAGTTAGAAATATGTTTGGATATACAGGAACATACAATGGTAAAAAGGTATCCGTAATGGGAACTGGAATGGGATGTCCATCTATTGGAATTTATTCTTATGAATTGATACACAACTATGGTGTTAAAAATTTAATTAGGGTGGGTTCATGCGGAGCATACCACCCGGATTTAAAGCTGTTTGACATAGTCTTGGCAATGGGTGCAAGCACAGATTCAAACTATGCGGTGCAATACAACTTGCCTGGAATATATTCAGCTACGGCATCGTGGGAATTGTTATCAAAGGCTAAAAGTTTCGCTGATGAAAAAAACATACAAGCAACTGTAGGAAATATTGTAACATCTGATATATTTTATAACGATAATCCAGAAAACTGGAAACAATGGGCTAAAATGGGGTGCTTAGCTGCTGAAATGGAAACATATGCATTGTATTGCAATGCATCTAGAGCTGGAGTAAATGCTTTGACAATACTTACAGTATCAGATTCCATAGCAAATCATTCAGAAACAACACCAGAGCAAAGAGAAAAAGGCTTTCAGGATATGATGAAAATTGCTCTAGAATTAGCATAAATTATATTCTGACAAACAATGAAAGGATAATTATGAATAAAGCGTGGGAAATAGCACATGATTTATATTTTAATGCAAAACCAGTTATTTTAAATGAAGATGAACAAGGTTGGAGTGCTTTAAAAGCTGTAACAGATTTTTATGATGGCATTTTAAATATGGAGTGGGCAAGCAATGTACCTGGTTCAGGTGCTCCAGAAAAAATTATGGTTGCAGCAGTTCAAGCTTTAGAAAACAGGGGATACACAGTTGAAAATTCCTATGAGTTGCTTAATAAGGGTATTAAAGCACAAAGTGAAGGGAATGTGGTAGAACTTCAAAAAATTTCGGCAGAGCTTAGAAATGAATTTTTAAATGCTAGAATTAATGAAGAATCAACATATTGGAAATATAAAACATACAATTCGTTTAAGGAATACGAACAAAGCGTTACCTTTGAAGAAGCCATTGAAGTAAGTACAGATACAGAAAAATTTAAGGATCAAATAGAAGCAGCGTGGATGTCCCAGTTAATTGGAGCAGCTATGGGTACAATGGTTGAAGGTTACACATCAAAAAATCTTTATCAAGCATTTGGCGATGTAAAAGATTATATAAGACAGCCAAATACATATAATGACGATATAACATTTGAAATTGCATTTCTTGATGCATTTAAAGAAAAAGGTTATGATGTCACAAGCAAGGATATAGCACTATCTTGGATTGGTTTAATACCATGTGGATGGTCTGCAGAAGAAATTGCTTTAAGAAATATAAGAGCTGGGTACATGCCTCCTGAAAGTGCAAAATGGAATAATCCTTTCAATGAATGGATCGGCGCACAAATGAGAGGTGCAGTATGCGGAATGGTAGCACCGGGAAATCCTAAGCTAGCTGCGGAGCTGGCATGGAGAGATGGTGAAGTATCCCATATTAATAATGGCATATTGGGAGAAATATTCAATGCAGTAATGATTTCTTTAGCCTTTGTAGTTGATGATGTGAAAGAAATTGTTAAGATTGCAATTGGAAGTATACCAAAGGACAGCGAGTATTATTCTGTTGTGAGTTTTGCCTATGAAAGTTGCTTGAAAAACAGTGATTGGCACAATGCATTATCAGAATGTGAACAAAAGTATATAAAATATAACTGGATACATGCATATCCAAATGCATGCTGTGAAATTATTGCACTTATGTATGGACTAGGGGATTATGAAAAAACCCTAAACATTGTTACTATGTGCGGTACTGATGCAGACTGCAATGCAGGAATGATTATGCCAGTGTTAGGAATTCAAAAGGGAATGCGTATCATTCCAAAAAGACTAATTGCTCCAGCATTTAACAAACTTGTAACGTATATGCGTAGTTATGAGGAAATTATGTTGGATGATTTGGTTAGTGATACTTTAAAATATATCAAAGCAGCAAAAATTAGGAGGAACTAAAAATGAAAAAAGTAATATCTTTATTACTTGTAGTCATGATGATTTTTTCAATGACTGCATGTGCACAAAAGGCAGTAGAAACACCAGCAACTGAAACACCAGCAACTGAGGCACCGGCGAAACCATATAAAGCAGCTCTTTTGTTAAATGGAACATTGGGAGATAAATCATTTTTTGACTCAGCAAACTCTGGACTTCAAAAATTAAAAGATGAATTAGGCGAAGATGTATTTGATTTTAAAGTTGAACAAATGGGAGCTACTGCAGCCGATGAACCAAAATGGGCACCAACATTGTTGGATTATTGTGAAACTGGAGAATATGACGTTATAATTATAGGTACATGGCAAATGATTGAAGCATTAGCCGATGCAGCTGAACAATTCCCAGATCAAAAATTCATGTTTTTTGATGAAACATTTGATTTCACATCTGGAGATTACAAAAACATCTACAATGTATTGTACAAACAAAATGAAGTATCATTCTTAGTTGGAGCAGCTGCAGCTATGATGACAACTGACGAAAGTCTTCCAATGATTGACCCATCAAACAAAGTAATAGGTTTCTTGGGCGGAATGGAAAATCCTATAATAAACGACTTTTTATTAGGATATATTCAAGGGGCAAAATATGTTGAGCCAGATGTAAAAGTTGCTATAGCTTATGTTGGTAACTTCTATGATTCAGCAGCAGGAAAAGAACTTGCATTAGCTCAATACCAAAGTGGTGGAGTTGATGTTGGATACAATGTAGCAGGAGCAGCAGGATTGGGACAAATTGAAGCCGCAGTTGATGCAAAGAAATATGCATTTGGAGTTGACTCTGACCAGGCAGCTTTACTTCCTGAAAAAGCAGATTACATTCCTACTTCAGCACTTAAAAATGTAGGTAATTCGTTGTACAGAGCTATTATGCTTGATATGGACGGAAAACTTCAATATGGTGTTGCAGAATCATTAGGTTTTGCAGAAGGTGGAGTTAATTTAGTTAAAGATGAACATTATGAAAAAATGTTACCTGAAGAAATGAGAAATAAAATTGATGAATTAGAGCAAAAAATTATAAGCGGAGAAATAGTTGTTGATTCAGCAATGGGAAAAACAACTGAAGAAATTGAAGCTATAAAAGCATCTGTTCAACAATAATTTATAAAAATAGCAGTCAGGCTTTAGGCCTGGCTGTTCTTTAAAAATAATTAATAATTAATAATTAATAATTGCTAATTAAAATAGTTGTCAATTGTTAGTCATTAATTATAAAAGCGGAGGGAACTATGAGTGATAAAGTGCTGCAGATGAATAACATTATGAAAATATATCCCAATGGTGTTGTAGCAGTTGAAGATGTGACTTTTGAGTTAGAAAAGGGCGAAATACATGCATTGTTAGGCGAAAATGGAGCTGGCAAAAGCACGTTGATGAAAGTATTGTTTGGAATTGAATCTCCTGAACAAGGAGAGATATTTTTAAATGGAACTAAAACAATTGTTAAGTCACCACAGGATGCAATTAGTAAAGGTATAGGAATGGTACATCAACATTTTATGCTTGTTCCTTCTTTAACCGTTGCAGAAAATATTGTACTTGGAATAGAGCCAAAAAAAAATAAAATGTTTATAGATATGGATAAGGCTATAGAAGTTTCCAAAGAAATTACGGAGAGGTACAATTTTGATGTGGATGTTACAGAAAAAGTTGAAGAACTTCCTGTTGGAGTAAAGCAAAAAGTTGAAATATTAAAGGCTTTGTACAGGGGAGCAGATATATTAATATTGGATGAACCAACGGCAGTATTGACTCCACAAGAAACCGACGAATTGTTTGTTCAATTAAAAAAGCTTAGAGAAGAGGGACACACTATAATATTTATTTCTCATAAGTTAGATGAAATTAAAGAAATATGCGATAGAGCCACCATAATGCGCAATGGAAAAAGCAAGGGTACATACTTGGTCAAAGATATTTCTACAAGTGAAATGTCAAGACTTATGGTGGGAAGAGATGTAGTATTGACATTCAATAAAAAACCATTGAAATTAAAAGAAACTGTTATGAAAGTAAGAAGACTATGCGTAATGGGTGCTACAGGAGTGAAAAGAGTCAATGATTTGTCCTTTGATTTAAAGGCAGGAGAAATATTTGGAATAGCTGGAGTAGAAGGAAATGGGCAAGGTCATCTTGTTGAAGTACTCACAGGCCTTTCGAAAAAATACAAAGGAGAAATATCTATTTTAAATGAGGATGTTAAAAAACATTCCATAAAAGAAATAAGAAATTTAGGTGTGGCTCATATTCCAGAAGACAGGATGACATTAGGCTGTGCTAAAAATATGAATATTATGGATAATCTGTTTTCTATTCAATATGACGACCCTGAGTATTCTGGCAATGGAATGCTAAAAAATAAAAAAATAGAAAAAAGAGTCAATGCACTTATAAAGGAATATTTAATAAAATGCAAGTCATACAAACAAAGCGTTGGAATGCTTTCAGGTGGAAATATTCAAAAGGTGGTTGTAGCCAGAGAATTTTCAACTAATCCAAAAATAATTATTGCAAATCAGCCAACAAGAGGAATAGATGTTGGAGCGGCAGCTTTTATAAGGAATAGAATACTTGAATTTAGAGATGCTGGAAGTGCAATAATTTTGATTTCTGCAGACTTAAATGAAATTTTAGAATTAAGCGACAGACTTGCTGTTATATATAAGGGACAATTTGCCGGTGTTTTTAATGATGTTAAGAGTGTTACTGAAGGAGAACTTGGAGAATATATGCTTGGCATAAAAAAAGATGACAAACTGGAGGGTATAATTTATGAACAGTAATACTAAATTCAATGTGTTGCGAACTGTTTTATCAGTTGGTATAGCATTGTTAATTTCATTTGGAATTATATTTTTAACAAGCAAGGAACCAGTTAATGCAATAGTTCAACTTTTAACAGGCCCATTGCAAAGTTCAAGACGATTTGGAAATGTTATTGAAGCTATGATACCATTAATATTTACAGGAGTTGGCATAAGCATAATGTTCGCAGCAAATGAAATAAATCTTGCAGGCGAAGGTTCATTTCACATTGGAGGATTAGTAGCAACTTATGTTGCATTAAATACAACTTTACCTACAGGGCTAAGTCCTATTGTATGCATTTTGGCGGCTGGTGTATTTGGAGCTATGGTAACAGCAGTGCCTGCTATTATGAAAATAAAAACAGATTCTGAAGTATTAGTATCGTCTTTGATGATGAATTATCTAATTATATATTTTTCTAACTATATGCTGAGTAATGTTTTGAGAGACCCTAAAGCGGGTGCAGTAGTTTCCTATGCTGTTCCTGATGTATCGCAACTAAACACAATATTTTCTGGTACAAGGATTCATATAGGAATATTCATAGCTTTAGCAGTTGCATTATTTGGTTATGTATTCATGTATAAAACAAAAATTGGTTACGAACTGCGATTAACTGGAGAAAATAGGTCATTTGCTAGATATTCAGGAATTAATGTTGTAAAGATTACATTAATATCACAACTTTTGGGAGGCTTTATATTTGGTATAGGCGGAGGAGTTGAACTTCTTGGCATGTACAGCAGATTTACATGGACTTCTCAGCTAGGATATGGATGGGATGCAATAATAATTACAACCTTAGCTAAAAAGAACCCTTTATACGTTCCTTTTGCAGCATTTTTCCTCGCTTATTTAAGAACAGGTGCTTCGATTATGTCTCGTTCAACAGATGTTGTTACAGAAATAGTAACTATTACTCAAGGAATAATAATTCTATTAGTTGTTGCCGAGCAATTTTTAAGCAAGTACAAACATAAAATGATAGCAAAAGAAGCTAAGGCTACATTGCTTCAAACAAAGGAAGGTGAGTAACATGATATTAGATGCTTTTTTATCACCAGAATTTTTGAATGCAACACTTAGAGCCACAACACCTATACTTTTCGCAGCGTTGGCTTCCGCTGTAGCTTCAAAATCAGGTATTATTAATATGGCACTAGAAGGAATAATGCTGTTTTCTGCTCTTTTTGGAGTTCTTTTCAGTGCTTTATTTCAAAGTGCTTGGCTTGGGTTGTTAGCTACTATGGTACTAGGTGGTTTTATCGGATTTTTTCTGGCATTCTTTGTATTAAAGTTAAAAACAGATGAAATTTTAGCGGCTATTGCTATAAATTTAATTGCTAGTGGTGCTACTATTCTTATACTTCTTACAGCGTCAGGAGATAGAGGTGTTTCATCTTCAGTTAAAAGTATTGCAATTCAAAGAGTAGCTATACCGGTTATTGAAAATATTCCATTTTTAGGTCAAGTTTTATCAAATCAAAATATACTAACTTACATATCTTT
This sequence comes from Sedimentibacter sp., assembly GCA_041821225.1. GTDB lineage: Bacteria > Bacillota > Clostridia > Tissierellales > Sedimentibacteraceae > Sedimentibacter. The sequence continues at coordinate 6,199 of JBGUET010000034.1, read as the reverse complement.
GATTATGGTTGTAGTAATACACATATTCCTATATAAAACTCCACTAGGACTGAGAATAAGGGCTGTTGGGGAAAATAAAGATGCTGCTGAATCGGTAGGTATAAGTTCTCAGAGAGTTCAGTATATGTCTCTGATTATAAGTGGTGTTCTTGCATCCGTAGGTGGATTTTTCCTTTCAGGGGGATATATGACAAATTTCACAACAGGTATGAGCGCAGGAAGAGGATACATTGCACTAGCAGCAGCATCAATGGGTGGGAATACAGCTGTAGGAGCATTCTTGGTGTCACTGCTTTTTGGAGCAGCACAGGCTTTGGCGAATATACTCCAGTTAGGATCTTGGCCGTATGAGTTGATTCAAATGCTTCCATATATAACTACACTTATTGGATTAGGAATATACAGCTACATGAAAATGAAAAAAAGACAAAGGCTTCTTGGAAAATAAAAAGTAGGGGAGGGTCTTGTACCCTCCCGAAAATTTAGGAGATATAATGAAAAAAAATATAATTATAGATTGTGACCCAGGAATTGATGATATTGTTGCATTGTGTCTTGCTATTGCAAATGAAGATAAATTAAATATTTTAGGTATAACAACTGTTGCAGGAAATCAAACTATAGAAAAGGTTACTGAAAATACCATTGGCCTAATGTCGTTTTTAAATAGCGATATAAAGGTTGCCAAAGGAGCTAAATGTCCTTTAATTAGGGAAAAACGTCCAACTGTTAATATTCATGGTGAAAATGGAGTTGGAGACTATGAGTTTCCTAAAACAAAGAAATTGTATTCTAACAATGCAGTAACGTTTTTACGAGATGAAATTCTAGCCCAAGAAGATAAAGTTATATTATGTCCTGTTGGTCCATTAACAAATATAGCACTGCTTATTAAAACATTTCCAGAAGTTATAGATAGAATTGGACTTCTTTCAATAATGGGGGGAGCGACTGTGGGTGGTAATATAACAGCTACAGCAGAATTTAATGTTTGGGCTGACCCAGAAGCTGCAAGAATAGTGTTTGATTCAAAGATCCCAATAGTAATGAGTGGACTAAACGTTACTCACAGCACAGGATTATACAGGGAAGATGTTAATGAACTCATGAAAAGTGAAGGAAAAGTTTCTAGAATGTGTGGAGAAATTTTGAATTTTTATTTTCGTGGAGACCATGTAAAAGCAGGAACGTTCACTCCAATACACGATGCTTGCAGCATAATGTATTTGCTGCATCCAGAATTGTATAGCTTTAAACACATGGATGTTACTGTTGATTGTTCAGAAGGAATTAACAGAGGGAATACAGTAGCTGATATTAGAGAATGGATTAACTATGATGAGTCATATCCTAAAGTTCTTATAGATGTAGATTTGGATAAATTTAGGGAATTGTTGTTAGAAAATTTACGAAAGTTAGACGACATGATTAAATAAAAATATGTAATGCTATTTATCAAAAGAAAAGATAGCTTTTAAAGCATTGCACTCATGGAGGTAGTAATGGGTAAAGTAGTAGTGATTGGAAGTATTAATGTTGACATGGTTTTCACTTCAAATGTTAGGCCTAAAGCAGGTGAAACGGTTATGGGCAACACATTTTCTATCATACCTGGAGGAAAAGGAGCAAATCAAGCAGTTGCAACTAGTAAACTTGGGGCAGAAAGTTATATGATTGGATGCACTGGTGATGACAGCAATGGTGAGTTTGCTGTTAGAAATTTGCAAAGCATGAATGTTGACACAAGCTGCATAGAAAAAATCAATGGTGTTTCCACTGGAGTTGCAAATATAGTTGTAGCAGAAAATGATAACAGCATAGTAGTTATTTCAGGTGCCAACTATGAAGTAACTAGAAAGACAATTGATAAGTTTAAAGATGTGATATTGTCTGCAGACATAGTTCTTTTACAGCTTGAAATACCATTAGATACAGTGGAATACACAGCAGAACTTTGCAAAAAAAACAATGTAAAAGTTCTTTTTAATCCTGCACCTGCAGTTGAATTGCCAATTTCATTAATAGATAACGTTACATATATAACGCCAAATGAACATGAGCTTAGTATTATTTTAGGAAAGCACAATAATCTAGATGAAGTATTAAAAAAATATCCTAACAAATTAATAGTTACAATGGGTTCAAAAGGAGTTAAATACTATGATGGTACTGAAATGAGAATAGTTTCATCATATAATGTGAAAGTTGTGGATACAACTGGAGCAGGAGATACCTTTTGTGGAGGCCTAGCAGCGGCACTAGTAAGAGGAGACAGTCTGGAGGAATCAATTAAATTTGCAAACAAAGCTGCTTCTATCTCTATAACTAAACTAGGTGCTCAAGGGGGCATGCCAACCCTAGAACAATTAAAATAATTTATTTAAATTAAAAACTCAAGTACCTAGTACTTGAGTTTTTAATAATATTAATATAAGAATATATGCTGTATATATTAATGTATTGTATTTATAACGAATATTACGCTACAGTAACATTGCTAGCTTGAGGTCCTTTTTGACCATCAACTATTTCAAAGCTTACTTTTTGACCTTCATCAAGTGTTTTAAACCCTTCGGAAACGATTGCTGAAAAATGAACAAATATATCTTTGCCATCATCGCCAGAAATAAATCCAAAACCTTTTTTTGAATCAAACCATTTAACTGTGCCTGTTTTCATTAAAAAAATCCTCCAATATTAAAAAAATATATGTAAATTATAACAATTTATTTTATAAAATGCAATACATATTGATTAAATAATAAAAAATTTTCTAACATTAAAAACAACTAGAATTTAAGCCTTCAGAATAGCAATAGACTGTGAGAAAATGTTTTTATAAAATGCATGAAATTCATTTAATAACATATACAAGAAACAATAGAAGAATATATAAAAAAGAATAACAATTGAAATATATGTAAAGCTTTGATATAATAATTTGGTATCATATATTAAATCTATTGGTAATAATATTAAAGGTGGAAACAATGATAAGACATTTTTTGAAAATTTTTTTTGCTTCACTAGTTTTAATATCAATAATTTTAAGTGTTTCAGCTTTAGGATATATATTTCTTGTGGATAAAAATATTTCTATTGGGACATTAAAGGATGGTAAAGTAGACCAACCCAAGGTGCTATTGTATGAGTCCAGCACCTATGACTATAACAGCTCAATGGGAAAAGCAATAAAAAATAGTAAACGATTTAATGTTTTGATAGTCGGTCTGGAAAATTATAGGACTGATACAATAATGGTTGTAAGTTATGATACTGAAAATAAAACTGCTTCTTTAATCTCAATTCCTAGAGATACATATTATCCTAGAAATGCAGATGATAGTCCAGATTTGAAAAAAATAAATTCTGTTTATGCTAAAGAAGGTATAGAAAGTCTTGCAAATGATGTACAAACTATGCTAGGGATACCCCTAGAAAAATATGTGATTGTAGATTATGAGGCCGTAGTTGCTTGTGTAGATTCATTAGGTGGGGTGGAAGTAAATGTACCTTTTCACATGGAATATTCTGATCCATATGATGACCCACCTTTAGAAATAAATATACCTGAAGGAACCCAAATACTTGATGGAGAGCAATCATTGAAATTTTTAAGATTTAGAAAGGGATATGCCAATCAGGACTTGGGGAGAATCGAAGCCCAACAGCAGTTTTTGAAATCTGCTGCAAAAAAAGCACTTAGCTTGCAGTTGCCAGCATTGGTAAAACAGGCATATTCATATGTTGATACAAATATAACTATTACAAATATACTAAGTTTAGCAGGTGATGTTGTTGGATTTTCTCCAGATAACATCGACTTGAACACTTTACCAGGAATGGAAACACCTTTAGAAGGATTGTCTTTTTATATACCTGATGAAGATGGAATTAAAAACATGGTCAATACCATGTACGGTTTGACACAAAATAATTCACAAACTAATTAAGGATAATACATTAAACCGAAAGGCGGATTCTTAAATGAAACATTTTATAAAAATATTTTTTATTTCATTATTAATATTTTCTCTAGTAGTATCAACGGGGATTTTCTCCTATGTAAAATTCTTTTCTCCACAAAATATTGCTGAGGAATTGCCAGAAGAAGATAAACAAAGTGATAATGAAGAGGAAAATACGGATTTTGGAACTCCGTTGGAAAAAGCAATGAGTGAGAGCCAACGTATTAATATTTTGCTTGTAGGATTAGAAGGAACAAGGTCAGATACAATTATGCTTGCAAGTTTTGATAGGAAAAGCAAAGAAGCTAACATTATTTCCATCCCAAGAGATACTTATTTTCATAGGGAAGGATTCTTAAAATATGCTGACACTCAGAAAATAAATGCAATATACGGAATGGAAGAAGACGGAGTAAAAGCACTTGTAAAAGCAGTTGAAGACCTTACTGGGTTAACTATAGATAATTATGCAACAATTGATTACGATGGAGCTAGAGCGGCTGTTGACGCAATTGGTGGAGTAGAGGTTGATGTTCCATTTCACATGAGATATACAGACCCCTATGCAGACCCTCCACTGGATATTAACATACCTGCAGGAAAACAGATTATTTATGGTGATGAAGCCATGGAATTTTTGAGATTTAGAAAAACAAATTATGAAGGATATTCTGGTTATTATAATGGTGATTTAGGTAGAATAGAGGTACAGCAGGAATTTATTAAATCTGCCATAAAAAAAGCTTTAAGTTTTAAATTACCAAGTGTTATAAGTGCTATATATCCATATGTTACTACAGATTTGACAATTACTGAATTGCTTAGCCTTGGAAAGGATGCAATAGGATTTTCCACAGAAAACCTTGTAACTGAAACTCTTCCTGGCACAGATAAAATGATGGCAGGTGTATCATTTTATTTTGCAGATGGTGAAGAAATCACTAAGTTAGTCTATGACTTATATGATGTTAATCTGTCTGCCTATGCAAACAAAGAAGACCTTGCAGCTGCAAAAAAATAATTCTAAAAAGATTCTTCCAAATCAAAAGGAAAAGCAAATTAGTTTTGATTTAGAAGAATCTTTATTTTATTGTTAATTAAATATGGAGGTAATTATGATACCAAAACTATTGTGCGCAGGAGATAAAGTCGCTGTAATTGCACCTTCTTCAGCCACTGATTTAGTATCAGTGGAAAAAGGAGAAAAGAGAATTAAAGCTCTAGGACTTAATCCTGTAATGTTTCCCACTTGTTACACAAATTATGGGCATCTTTCAGCTCCTGATGAAGAACGTGCAAAGGATGTAAATGATGCTTTTAGAGATGAAAGTATTAAAGGAATTATATGTCTTCGAGGAGGTTATGGTAGTCCGCGTATTCTTAATTTGCTTGATTATAGTATGATTGCTAGCAATGCAAAAGTATTCGTAGGTTTCAGCGATATTACGGCGTTGCATGTGGCATTTAATCAAATATGTCACATGACTACATTTCATGGACCCATGGCAACATCAAACTTTGGCAACATCAAAGATGACAAAGTAGAATTTGATTTATATACTTATGAAAGTTTAATAAAAAACTTATTTACAAATGAGCCTATAGGTGTTTATAAAAACCCAAATGATGAAAATCTAAAAAGCTTTTGTGAGGGAGAGGCAGAAGGAAAAATTATTGGTGGCAATCTTACACTGCTTGTTTCAACCATGGGTTCAAAATATGAAATAGATACAAAAGGTAAAATATTGTTTATTGAAGAAGTTGGTGAACCAATATATAAAATTGACAGAATGCTTACAACTTTGGCTTTGGCAGGAAAATTCCAACAATGTGAAGGTGTTATTCTTGGTAACTTTGTAAATTGTGAAAGGGAAAAGAAGGCTTATGAAGGTGGTTTGGATTTGACATTAGAAGAAGTTATTAAAAACACAATTGTTCCTTTCAATAAACCTATAATTTATAACTTTAAAGCAGGCCACAGTTTTCCCCAACCTACAATTGCATTTGGAACTCAGGTTAAAATAGATACTGGGCAGTGTGAAATAGTATTTACCCAAAGTGGAACGAGATAATTTAAAAACTACTAAAACTATGATATTATAAAGAAAACTCAAATATAATTCTAAAGAAATTATTTATCTTAGGAGGTATTGTGAATATTCAAAAAAGAATTAATGAAATATATGAAGAAATAGTTGAAATGAGAAGAGACTTTCATAAAAATCCTGAGC